>NZ_LZIZ01000126.1:0-57391 GCF_001666915.1 Mycobacterium sp. E3339
CGCGCGCGTTGTGCCAGCCCTGGTCGTCGTCGTAGTCGATGGACACCATGTGGTCAGTGAAGTACTTACCGAAACCGGGCTCGGCCAGGATGGATTCACGCTCGGCGTCGGAGACGGGGTTGGCCGACCGTGAAACCGTGAACTCAGGGGAGTCGCTGGCCATGGCGCTGATTGTATATCCGCCTGCGATCGGGCTTTTCACCCGAACCTGCGGCGCTAACGGGTTTTCGCCTCGACGAAGGGCGGCCGCACGACCTCGCATTCGGCGGCGCGGCCGCGGATGTCGACCGTGACGCGCTGGCCGTCCTCGACGCCGGCGTCGGCGTCGATCAGCGCCAGCGCGATGCCGACTTGCAGCGTCGGGGAGAAGGTCCCGGAGGTGGTGACCCCCACCGGCGCCTCTCCGGCGAGCACGGTCAAACCGGGACGCAGGACGCCGCGGCCCACCATCCGCAGGCCCCGCAGCAGGCGCCGCGGTCCCGCCGCCTTCTCCGCCAGCAGCGCGTCCCGGCCGAAGAACGCGTCCTTCTTCCAGCCGATCGCCCACCCGCAGCGGGCCTGCAGCGGCGAGATGTCCAGCGCCAGTTCGTGCCCGTGCAGCGGGTAGCCCATTTCGGTGCGCAGCGTGTCGCGGGCGCCCAGGCCGGCGGGCTCGCCCCCGGCGGCCGTCACCGCCGCACTAAGCCCGTCGAACACCACCCCCGCGGAGTCCCACGGCGGCAGCAACTCGTAGCCGTGCTCGCCGGTGTATCCGGTGCGGCAGACGCGCACCGGCACCCCGGAATACGAGGCGTCGGCGTAGCCCATGTAGTCCATGTCGGTCGGCAGGCCCAGCTCGCCGAGCACGTCGGCCGATCGCGGGCCCTGCACCGCCAGCACCGCATAGGAGCGATGCTCGTTGGTGATCGTCAGGCCGGCCCCGGCGGCCGCCTGCAGCGCCTCGACCACCGCCGCGGTGTTGGCGGCGTTGGGCACCAGAAAGATCTCGTCGTGGGCGACGTAGTAGGCGATCAGGTCGTCGATGACGCCGCCGGATTCGTTGCAGCACAACGTGTATTGCGCCTTGCCGGGCCCGATGCGGCTCAGGTCGTTGGTGAGCGTCGAGTTGACGAATTCGGCCGCGCCCGGCCCCCGGATCAACGCCTTGCCGAGGTGGCTGACGTCGAACAGGCCGACCGCGTTGCGGGTGGCGTTGTGTTCGCTGACGGTGCCGGCATACGACACCGGCATCAGCCAGCCGCTGAACTCGGCGAAGCTGGCCCCCAGTTCGCGGTGGCGGTCTTCCAGCGGGCCGTGCTGTAGGTCATCGGTCACGACGGTTCACCCTAATCCCGGGAGCTGGCACACTTGGCTGGGTGGTCGATTCCTGGGACTTCGAAGCCCTCGAGGCTGCCGGAATCGCCAATCCGCGCGAGCGGGCCGACCTGATCAAGTACCTCGACGAGCTCGGGTTCACCGTCGACGAGATGGTGGAGGCCGAGCAGCGCGGCCGGCTGTTCGGCCTCGCCGGGGACGTCCTGCAATGGTCGGGACGCCCGACCCACACCATCGCGACCGCCGCCGAACAACTCGGCCTGTCGCCCGAGGAGGTCGCCCACGCCTGGGGCTTGCTGGGGCTTACCGTCGCCGGCCCCGACGTTCCGGTGCTCAGCCAGGCCGACGTGGACGCCCTGGCCACCTGGGTCGCGTTGAGAACGGTCGTGGGTGAGGAGGGCGCGTTCGGGCTGCTGCGGGTGCTCGGCGCCGCGATGGCCCGGCTCGCGGAGGCGGAGTCGACCGCGATTCGCGCCGGGACACCGGACATCCAGATGACCTACACCAACGACGAGCTCGCCACGGCGCAGGCGTACCGCGCGGTCGCGGAGTTCGTCCCGCGGATCGGCGCGTTGATCGACGTCGTTCACCGCCATCACCTGACCGGGGCCCGCACGCACTTCGAGGGCGTGCTCCGCGACACGTCGGCAAGCGTGGTGTGCGGCATCGGTTTTGCCGATCTGTCCGGCTTCACCGTGCTCACCCGCGCGCTGGCCCCCGCGCAGCTTTCGGCCTTGCTCAACGAGTTCGCCGGAACCGTCGCCGACGTGGTGCATCGCGACGGCGGCCGGGTGGTGAAGTTCATCGGCGACGAGGTGATGTGGGTGAGCGGCTCCCCCGAACGCCTGGCCAGGGCGGCGGTCGATCTCGTCGACCATCCGCGGGCCCGCGAGGAGGGGCTGCAGGTCCGCGCGGGCCTGGCGTACGGCGCCGTCCTGGCGATCAACGGGGACTACTTCGGCAGCCCGGTCAACCTGGCGGCGCGTCTGGTCGGGGCCGCGGCCCCGTGCCAGATCTTGGCCGATTCCGCCCTGCACGAGCGGTTGCCGGATTGGCCGGCGACGGCCCGTGGCCCCTTGCAGCTCAAGGGGTTCGACGTCCCCGTCACCGCCTACGAGCTGCAGCGTGGGGGCGCCGCCGATCCCGGGGCGGGCTCGGAGCGATTAGGGTAAATGCCCGTGACCACCGAATTGAGCTATCAAAGCCCCTCCGTAAACGTCGCCACGTCGCTGCCCAAACGCGGGGCGGGCTCTTCGGTATTGATCGTCCCGGTCGTCTCCTCCGGCGACGAGGACTCACCCGGCGCGGCGGTTGCCCCGGGCGAGTCGCTCCTGCCCGCGGACGCGGTCGCCGAGATCGAATCGGGCCTGCGGGCCCTGGACGCCACGGGCGGCAGCGAGCAGGTGCACCGCCTGGTGGTCCCGTCGCTGCCGGTGTCCAGCGTGCTGACGATCGGGCTGGGCAAGCCGCGGCCCGAATGGGCCGCCGACACGATCCGCCGCGCCGCCGGGGTGGCCGCGCGGTCGCTGGGCACCGCCGAGGCGGTGATCGTGACGCTGCCCGGTGACTTCAGCGCCGACGTGTGCTCGGCGACCGTCGAAGGGCTGATCCTGGGCAGCTACCGGTTCACCGAGTTCCGCAGCGACAAGACGGCGCCGAAAGACAAAGGTCTGCGCAAGATCACCGTGTTGTCCGCCTCGAAGGACGCCAAAGCGGCCAGCGCGCACGGCGCGGCCGTGGCGACCGCGGTGGCCACCGCCCGCGACTTCGTCAACACGCCGCCCAGTCACCTCTTCCCCGCCGAATTCGCCAGGCGGGCAAGGTCTTTGGGTGAATCGGTGGGCCTCGAGGTGGAGGTGCTCGACGAGAAGGCGCTGCAGAAGGCCGGTTACGGCGGGGTGATCGGTGTCGGCCAGGGCTCGTCGCGCCCGCCCCGGTTGGTGCGGCTGACGCACCGCGGTTCGAAGCTGGCCAAGAAACCCAAACAGGCGAAGAAGGTGGCCCTGATCGGCAAGGGCATCACATTCGACACCGGCGGCATCTCGATCAAGCCGGCGGCATCCATGCACCACATGACGTCGGACATGGGCGGCGCGGCCGCGGTCATCGCCACGGTGGCGCTGGCCGCGCAGTTGCGGTTGCCCATCGACGTGATCGCGACGGTGCCGATGGCCGAGAACATGCCGTCGGGCACGGCGCAGCGCCCCGGCGACGTGCTGACCCAGTACGGCGGCATCACCGTCGAGGTGCAGAACACCGACGCCGAGGGCCGGCTCATCCTGGCCGACGCCATCGTGCGCGCGTGCGAGGACAACCCGGACTACCTGATCGAGACGTCGACGCTGACCGGCGCGCAGACCGTGGCGCTGGGCGCCCGGATCCCCGGGGTGATGGGCAGCGACGAGTTCCGCGACCGGGTCGCCGCGATCTCGCAGCGGGTGGGCGAGAACGGCTGGCCGATGCCGCTGCCCGACGAACTCAAGGACGACCTGAAATCCACCGTCGCCGACCTGTCGAACATCAGCGGCCAGCGCTTCGCCGGCATGCTGGTGGCCGGCGTGTTCCTGCGCGAGTTCGTCGCCGACGGCGTGGGCTGGGCGCACATCGACGTGGCCGGCCCGGCGTACAACACCGGCGGCCCGTGGGGGTACACCCCGAAGGGCGGCACCGGTGTGCCGACTCGCACCATGTTCGCGGTGCTCGAGGACATCGCCGAAAACGGCTAAAACGGCTAGCGCTTACCGGTCGTCAGCGAGAACACGGCGCGGCGCAGATTGCGGCGCGGCCAGCCGGTCATCCCCTGGGCGGCCAACGCGGCGTTGGCCGCGTTGCGACCGCAGGCGCCGTGCACCGAGCCGCCCGGGGTCGCCGACGCGCTGCCCAGATACAGTCCCTGGACCGGGGTTTCGGCACGGCCCATGCCGGGCGCCGGGCGAAAGATCAGCATCTGCTGCAATTGTGCGGTGCCGCCGTTGAGCGCACCCATGTGCAGGTTGGCGTCGCTGGCCTCCAGGTCCGACGGCCGCTGCACCGTGCGGTCGATCACCGCCGACCCGAAGCCCGGGGCGTGCTCCTCGATGACCCGGTCCACCCCGTCGGCCAGCCGGTCGGCCGACGCGTCGTCGGCCACGTTGCGCGGCAAATGCGTGTAGGCCCAAACACTTTCGGTACCCGCCGGCGACCTGCTCGGGTCAGCCGTGGTGGTCTGCCCCAGCAGCATGAAGGGGTGTTCGGGCACCACCCGGGTGTTCAGGTCGGCCATCCAACGGACCAGCCCGTCACCGTCGGCCCCCAGGTGCACGGTGCCCACCTCGCCCAGCCCCTTCGCCCGCCACGGGATGGGACTCCCCAACGCGTAGTTGACCTTCACCACGGGCGGGTCCCACATGAAGTGCTCGAGGTCGCGTAACAGCTTGGGCGGCAAGGCATCGCTGGGCAGCATGTCGCAGAACAGCCGCGGGGCGGTGACGTCGGCGACGATCGCGCGCCGCGCCTCGACCGTCCGCCCCCCGGCCGTGGTCACCCCGACCGCGCGGCCGCCCTTGACCCGGATGCGGGACACGTTCTGGTCGCATTCGATTCGCGCGCCCGCCGAGCGGGCGCGGCTGACCAGGGCGGCGGTCAGCTGCCCCGAACCCCCGACGGGCACCGGCCAGCCGCAGTCCTGGGCCAACATCGTCATCAGGAAGCCCATGGCGCCGCTGATGGGTGCGTCCGGCGGGACGTCGGCGTGCATTGCGTTGCCCAGCAACAGGACTCGCGGCGCCTCGCCGGCGAACAGCTCGCTGGCCATGGTGTTGGCCGGCTGGACCAGCAGGCGCGCAACCCGAAGCGCCTCTGACGTACCGAGTTTGGCCAGCAGCCGCATCAGCGGGCGCACGGGCGGGAAGGGCGCCAGCATCGCGTCCAGCAGCGGCGCCTTGATCCGCTGCCACAACTCCACCAGGCGCCACCAGTTGTCGCCGTCAGCCGGCTCCCGCCGCGCGAATTCCGTTGCCGTGCGCGCCGGGTCGGGATAGACGATCGGCGGGTCGTCGTCGGCCGCGTTGCGCGGATGCCCGACCACCGCCGGCGCATGCGACCACCGCAGGCCGTGGTCCTCTAGCCCCAGCGCCGAAATCGCCGGCGAGGCCACGGTCATCGGATAGTAGGAGCTGAACAGGTCGGTGATGTAGCCCGGCGTCAGCTCGGCGCTGCGAACCGCGCCGCCCGGTTCGGGCTGGGCCTCGAGCACGAGCACGTCCCAGCCCGCGTCGGCGAGCATCGAGGCGGCGACCAGTCCGTGGTGTCCCGCCCCGATGACGACGGCGTCGGCGGTGTCGCGTGCGCTCATTTCACCTGGCTGGGCACCTTGCGCTCCGCCAGAGCCGCCAGCCGCCAGAGGCACTCCTTATTGCGCGGGTAGGCCGCGGCCAACGCGAGCGAATTGGGAACCGCCCCCATCGGGCCTTCGACGGGCACCTCGATCATCTCCACCCGGCAGCCCTGTGGCGTCTCGTGCAGCAGCATCGTGATCCGCGCGGCGCCCAGCGGCCCCAGGCGGGCGCACAGCACCAGCTTGTGCGGCGGCTCGCTCTCCTCCACCACCGTCGCGTCGTCGATCACCAGCGGCCAGATGCCGATCGAGTGCCTGATCGAGGATCCGGGCTCCGGCCAGTTCGGATCGACGGCCCGCATGCGGCTGTTGCCCACCACCCACTGGGTGTAGGTCCACCCTTGGGCCAGCACTTCCCACACCCGCTCGCAGGGCGCGGCCACGTCCCGCGTCGCAATCAATACCACCCGTTAGTCCCCCTTCTCGGCTACCGCGGCGGAATACCCACGAACCGGGCGACGAACCCCATCGGGGTTTACCGGTCCGGTGCAGCGGCTAATCTCCCACCGATCGAAAACTCGTACGAAGAAAGGCGAGATCGTGACGCTGCGACGGTTGATCCTCGCTGTGGGCGCCGTGCTGTTGCTGGCCGGTGTGATCGGGCTCTTGGCGCCGGTGTCGATTTCGGACGGCAATGGCCATTCGATCGGGTGCGGCAACGCCGTAGCCACGGACCTGTCCGCGGCCAGAAGCGCCAACAACAACAGTGTGGCGAACATCCCGATCCTCAACCAGGTCGTTCCCCACACCGACTATGTGGCGCAATGCCAATCGTCGGTGGGCAGCCGGCGCACGTGGTCGATCCCGCTGGCGATCATCGGGCTGCTCGCGATCGGCGGCGCGCTACTGACGGGACGCCAGGGCGCGACGCGCGCGGGGCCCTAGGAGTCAGATCACCCGCAGCCGCGCGGCGTTACGCAGGCCGGGCGGTGCCACGCGCGAAAGACCGTACAGCGCATAGGCTTCCGGCGCGACGGGGCGAATCGGCTTCTTTTTCTGGACCGACGACAGGATCGCGTTGGCGACCTTGTCCGGGCCGTAGTGCCGCAGCGCGAACATCTTCTCCAGCTGACCCCGGCGCCCGTCGACCCGGTCGCCCTTTCCCGCCGGCGCGTCGAAGCGGGTGGTGTTGATGATGTTGGTGTCGATGACGCCCGGACAGATCGTGGTCAGGCCCACCCCGGCGGCGTCCAGTTCGGCGCGCAGGCAATCGGAGAACATGTAGGTCGCCGCCTTCGACGTGCAGTACGCGCTCAGCGACTGCAGCGGCGCGTAGGCGGCCATCGACGACACGTTGACGATGTAGCCACCGGTGCCGCGGTCCACCATTCGGCGCGCGAACGACCGGCACCCGTTCACCACGCCGCCCAGGTTGACGTCGAGCACCCGGTCGAACTGCTCGGCCGGGGTGTCCAGGAATCCGCCGGCGTGCCCGATGCCGGCGTTGTTGACCACGATGTCGGGCACGCCGTGTTCGGCGCTGACCCGCTCGGCGAACGCCTCCACCGCCTGGGCGTCGGACACATCGAGGACGTAGGCGTGCGCGACGCCGCCGCGGGTGGCGATCTCGGCGGCCGTGGCCTTGACGGCCGCCTCGTCGATGTCGCTGATGACCAGCTCGGCGCCCTCCCGCGCGAACGCGAACGCCGTTTCGCGGCCGATCCCGCTGCCCGCGCCGGTGACCGACACCAGGGTGTCGCCGAACGACCCGCGGGGCCGTCCGACCTGCGCGCGCAGCAGCGCCCGGCTGGCCGGCTGGCCGTCGGCCAGGTCGGCGAACTCGCGCACCGCGGCGGCCATCACCTGCGGGTGGGACATCGGGGAGAAGTGACCGGCCTTGATGTCGCGCCGCCACAGCCGCGGCACGAAGCGCGGCGTGTGGTCGTAGCCGTATGGCCGCACGTACTTGTCTTCGGTGTTGACGATCAGCTGCACCGGCACGTCGACGACGGGAACCGGTCGTTTCCGGGCGAAGGACCGAAAGTAGTTGGCGGGGTAGGTCTTTACCGATTGGGCGGCATCGCGGGGCAGGTGCGGCGAGTGGTGGATCTTCTCGTCGGGGATGTTGTCCACCGCGTTGCGCCGAAGCGCCGGGATCGACAGCGTCAGCCGAAGAAGCAGCGGCGCGAGGACCGGGATCGAGAAGAACACCATGTAGGTGAGCCGCAGCGCCTGGCTGATCGACCGCGCGAACCTGCGGGGTCGCCACGGTTGGCGCAGTCCGCTGAAGATGTAGTCGACCAGTTGGTCCTGGCTGGGGCCCGACACCGACGTGAACGACGCCACCCGGTCACCGGCGCCCGGGCGGGTCAGGTACTCCCAAATGCCGACCGAGCCCCAGTCGTGGGCCAGCACGTGCACGGGCCGGCCGGGGCTCAGCTCCCCGGTCACCGCGGCGAAGTCGTCGGCGAACCGCTCCATGGTGTAGGCCGACACCGGCTTGGGCGCCGAGGACTCACCGACGCCGCGGTTGTCGTACCGAATGATGCGGAACCGGTCGGCCAGCAGCGGCACCACGCCGTCCCACAGCACGTGCGAGTCGGGGAAGCCGTGCACCAGCACGACGGTGGGGCCGTCGGGGTTGCCCTCTTCGAAGACCGCGATTCGCGCGCCGTCGGCGCTGTCGACGAAATGTTGTGTTGCCGGCATCGGACCTCCCCGCTTCAACTGCAGTGGCCACACCGTAGCAAGGCCATTCGGGCCGTCCCGGCAATCGCGCGCGGTCGCCCTGGATGTGTGGCGGCGCGGACGCAGTGACAGGATAGTTTTGAGTAGCTACTTCAGCGGCTAGCGAGATGTTCGACCCGCCCCGACCCACGAGCGATCGAGGAGTCAGAAACGATGGCCTTCTCCGTCCAGATGCCGGCACTCGGTGAGAGCGTGACCGAGGGGACGGTCACCCGCTGGCTCAAGCAGGAAGGCGACACGGTCGAACTCGACGAACCCCTCGTCGAGGTCTCCACCGACAAGGTCGACACCGAAATCCCGTCGCCGGCGGCCGGGGTGCTGACCAAGATCATCGCCCAGGAGGACGACACCGTCGAGGTGGGCGGCGAACTGGCCGTCATCGGCGACTCCGCCGAGGGCGGCGGTTCGCCGGCGCCCCCGCAGGAGCCCAGCCAGCCCGAACCGCAGGCCGAATCCGCGCCACCGGCCCAGCCCGAGCCCGAACCCGAGCCCCAGGCCGCGGCGCCGGCCCAGCCGGAGCCGCAGCCCGCCCAGCAGGGTTCCTCCGGCGACGCGACCCCGGTCCTGATGCCCGAGCTCGGCGAGTCGGTCGCGGAGGGCACGGTGACCCGCTGGCTGAAGAAGGTCGGCGACTCGGTCCAGGTCGACGATGCGCTGGTCGAGGTGTCGACCGACAAGGTCGACACCGAGATCCCGTCGCCGGTGGCCGGCGTCCTGATCAGCATCACCGCCGAGGAGGATGCCACCGTGCCCGTCGGCGGCGAACTGGCGCGGATCGGCAGCGGTTCCCAGGCGGCGGCGGCCCCGACTCCCCAGCCCGCTCCGCAACCGGAACCCAAGCCCCAACCGGCACCCGAACCGCCCAAGGCGGAGGCGAAGCCCGAACCGCAGCCGGTCTCGCAGCCCGAGCCGGCGCCGCCGCCGAAACCCCAACCCGCGCAAGCGGAACCGGCCGCCGAGCCCAGCGGCTCCGGCCCGGACGGCGCCCCCTACGTGACCCCGCTGGTGCGCAAGCTGGCCACCGAGCACGGCATCGATCTGGCCCAGATCGCCGGCACCGGGGTCGGCGGCCGCATCCGCAAGCAGGACGTGCTCGCCGCCGCGGAGAAGAAACAACAGACCCAGCAGGCGCCCGCCCCGGCGCAGGCACCGGCCGCCGCACCGGCCGTGGACGGCAAGGCGGCTCCGGCCCCGGCGCCGAGCCCGGCGCCGGCGCTGGCGCACCTGCGCGGGACCACGCAGAAGGCCAGCCGGATCCGCCAGATCACCGCGAACAAGACGCGGGAATCGCTGCAGGCCACCGCCCAGCTCACTCAGACGCACGAGGTCGACATGACCCGGATCGTCGGGTTGCGGGCCCGGGCGAAGAACGCGTTCGCCGAACGCGAGGGGGTCAACCTGACCTTCCTGCCGTTCATCGCCCGGGCGGTGATCGACGCGTTGAAGATCCACCCGAACATCAACGCCAGCTACAACGAAGAGACCAAGGAAATCACCTACTACGACGCCGAACATCTCGGCTTCGCCGTCGACACCGAGCAGGGCCTGCTCTCCCCGGTCATCCACAATGCCGGCGACCTGTCGCTGGCCGGCCTGGCCCGGGCCATTGCTGACATCGCCGCGCGCGCCCGGTCGGGCGACCTCAAACCCGACGAGCTGTCGGGCGGCACCTTCACCATCACCAACATCGGCAGCCAGGGCGCGTTGTTCGACACCCCGATTCTGGTGCCGCCGCAGGCGGCCATGTTGGGCACCGGGGCCATCGTGAAGCGGCCCCGGGTGATCGTCGACGAATTCGGCAACGAGTCCATCGGTGTCCGCTCGATCTGCTACCTCCCGCTGACCTATGACCACCGGCTCATCGACGGCGCCGACGCCGGACGCTTCCTCACCACGATCAAGCACCGGCTCGAAGAGGGAGCGTTCGAGGCGGACCTGGGTCTTTAGGAGGACTGCCGAACCGTGGCCAAGCCCGTCATCGCCATCGCGGGTTCATCCGGCCTGATCGGATCCGCCTTGACCGCGGCGCTGCGCGCGGCCGACCACCGGGTGTTGCGCATCGTGCGCCGGGCACCGTCGAACTCCGACGAACTGCACTGGAACCCCGAGAGCGGCGAATTCGACGTCGACGCGGTGAGCGACGTCGACGCCGTCGTCAACCTGTGCGGTGTCAACGTCGGCCAGCGTCGATGGTCGGGCGCCTTCAAGCAGGGCCTGCGCGACAGCCGCATCGCCCCCACCGAGGTGCTGGCGCATGCCGTCGCCGACGCCGGGGTGGCGACCCTGGTCAACGCCAGCGCGGTGGGCTACTACGGGGACACCAAGGACCGCGTGGTGGACGAAAACGACCGGGCGGGAAAGGGTTTCCTGGCGCAGCTGTGCGAAGACTGGGAAGCCGCCACGCTACCGGCGCAATACGGCGGCGCCCGGGTGGTGCTGGCCCGCACCGGCCTGGTGTTCGCCCCCGGGGGCGGCGCGTTGGGGCGGCTGCGGCCGCTGTTCAAGACGGGCCTGGGGGCCCGGCTGGGCAGTGGCCGTCAGTACATGTCCTGGATCACGCTGGAGGACGAGGTGCGGGCGCTGCTGTTCGCGATCTCCCATCCCACGCTGTCCGGCCCGGTGAACATGACCGGGCCAGCGCCGGTCACCAACGCCGAATTCACCACCGCGTTCGGCCGGGCGGTCAACCGCCCGACGCCGTTTATGCTCCCCGGGTTCGCGGTGCGGGCCGCGCTCGGCGAGTTCGCCGACGAGGGCTTGCTCATCGGCCAGCGCGCCATCCCGTCCGCCCTGGAGCGGGCCGGATTCCAGTTCCACCACAACACAATTGGCGAGGCCCTGGCCTACGCCACCGCCGGCCGCGACCACGACTAGCGCCGCAGCCGGGCTCTTCGCCGGTGCGTGACGCGCATCGCACCCGCCGCAGGGGTAGCGTCGCGAAGGTGATCGATTCCATCCGGTCCAGCCGGGCCGCGATCGACGTCCGACAGCTCGGAAGCGTCGAGTACCGCACCGCCTGGCAGCTGCAGCGCGAGCTGGCCGACGCCAGGGTCGCCGGCGGCAGCGACACGCTGCTGCTGCTGGAGCACCCGGCGGTCTACACCGCGGGCCGGCGCACCGAGCCGCACGAACGACCGATGGACGGCACCCCGGTCGTCGACACCGACCGGGGCGGCAAGATCACCTGGCACGGCCCCGGCCAACTCGTCGGCTACCCGATCATCGGCCTGCGCGAACCGCTGGACGTGCTGAATTACGTTCGCCGCCTCGAGGAGGCCCTGATCAAGGTGTGTAGCGAACTCGGGCTGGACACCTGCCGTGTGGAGGGCCGGTCCGGGGTGTGGGTGCCGGGCGGCGACCGGCCCGACCGCAAGGTGGGCGCCATCGGCGTGCGGATCTCGCGCGCGACCACCCTGCACGGGTTCGCGCTCAACTGCGACTGCGACCTCGGCGCGTTCGGCACCATCGTCCCGTGCGGCATCAGCGACGCCGGGGTGACGTCGTTGTCGGCCGAGCTGCGGCGCCCGGTGACGGTCGACGACGTCCGCGTCGCCGTCGCCGACGCCGTCTGCGACGCCCTCGACGGCGCCCTGCCAGTGCGGGAACACCTGCCCACCCCCCGCGTAGCATCGAGGGCGTGACTGTCGCACCCGAAGGCCGCAAGCTGCTGCGCCTCGAGGTCCGCAACGCGCAAACCCCGATCGAGCGCAAGCCGCCGTGGATCAAGGTCCGCGCCCGGATGGGACCCGAATACACCCAGTTGAAGGGCCTGGTCCGCCGCGAGGGGCTGCACACGGTCTGCGAAGAAGCCGGCTGCCCCAACATCTTCGAGTGCTGGGAGGACCGGGAGGCCACCTTCCTGATCGGCGGTGACCAGTGCACGCGGCGCTGCGACTTCTGCCAGATCGACACCGGCAAGCCCGCCGCCCTCGACCGCGACGAGCCGAGACGCGTCGCCGACAGCGTGCGGACGATGGGACTGCGCTACGCCACCATCACCGGGGTGGCCCGCGATGACCTGCCCGATGGCGGGGCCTGGCTGTACGCCGAGACGGTGCGGGCGATCAAGGAGCTCAACCCGTCGACCGGCGTCGAGCTGTTGATACCGGACTTCAACGGCGAACCCGCCCGGCTTGCCGAGGTTTTCCAGTCCCGCCCGGAAGTGTTGGCGCACAACGTCGAAACCGTGCCCCGCATCTTCAAGCGGATCCGGCCGGCCTTCAGTTACCAGCGCAGCCTGGACGTCATCACCGCGGCGCGCGACTTCGGGCTGGTCACGAAGAGCAACCTCATCCTCGGGCTCGGCGAAACCCCCGACGAGGTGCGCACCGCGCTGGCCGACCTGCGGGCCGCCGGCTGCGACATCGTCACCATCACCCAGTACCTGCGTCCCTCGACGCGTCACCACCCGGTCGAGCGCTGGGTGCGGCCCGAGGAGTTCGTCGAATTCTCCCGGCACGCCGAGGGGCTGGGCTTCTCCGGGGTACTGGCGGGGCCGCTGGTGCGGTCGTCCTACCGGGCGGGCCGGCTCTACGAGCAAGCCGCGCGCACCCGCGCCTGACGGCCGTCGGCCCGATTCGCCGGTACGTATCCTTTGACTATGGCTAAACCCCGCACCGCCGCTGAGAACAAGGCCGCCCGGGCGCAGGCGCAGGCCGCGCGTAAGGCCGCCGCGAAGGAGCGTCGCGCCCAGTTGTGGCAGGCGTTCAACCTTCAGCGCCGCGAGGACAAGCGGCTGCTGCCCTACATGATCGGCGTCTTCGTGCTGATCGTGGCCGCCTCGGTGGCCGTCGGCGTGTGGGCCGGCGGGCTGACCACGTTCACCTTGATCCCGCTGGGCGTGGTGCTGGGCGCGCTGGCGGCCTTCATCGTGTTCGGTCGCCGCGCGCAGAAGAGCGTCTACAGCAAGGCCGAGGGACAAACCGGCGCGGCGGCTTGGGCGTTGGACAACCTGCGCGGCAAGTGGCGGGTGACGCCGGGCGTGGCCGCGACCGGCCACCTCGACGCGGTGCACCGCGTCATCGGCCGGCCGGGCGTCATCTTGGTCGCGGAAGGGTCGTCGGCCCGGGTCCGGCCGCTGCTGGCCCAGGAGAAGAAGCGCACCGCGCGGTTGATCGGCGAGGTGCCGATCTACGACCTCGTTGTCGGCAACGGCGACGACGAGGTGCCGCTGTCCAAGCTGGAGCGCCACCTCAACCGCTTGCCGGCCAACATCACCGTCAAGCAGATGGACACGCTGGAGTCCCGGCTCGCCGCGCTGGGTACGCGGGCGGGCGCCGCCGTCCTGCCGAAGGGGCCGCTTCCCAACGCCGGCAAGATGCGCGGCGTGCAGCGCACGGTGCGCCGCAAGTAGCCAGCGGCGATCGCAAGCGCGGCGTCAGCCGGGCGCTGCGGGTCGCCGCCATCTAATCAGCGCCGGACGACCGCCGTCGCGGTCAGCCGATCCTGCATGCCGCGGCCGTCCCAGTCGGTGAACAACGCCGGGACCACGGTCCCAACCAGCACACCGCGCACCACCGCCCGGCCGATGCCGACCGCGCCCCGGTCGTCGACCGTCACGACCTGCAGGCCCAGCACCAACTGCCCGGGCGTGAAGCCGAACAGCCGCACCGAGATCACACCGAGCACGAACCAGATGCCCAGCACCGCCGTCGACAACGCGTGTTCAGAGAAGACGCCGAAGCGCAGCGCCAGCGCGGCCAGGCCGTAGGAGATCAGCCAGTCGATCATCAGGGCACCCAGCCGACGTCCCATCGGGGCCAGCGACCCCGGCCCGCTTTGCGGCAGTCCCAGCCGCTCGCCGGGATAGGTGGACGGCGAGTTCGGCGTCATCGTCGCAACCCCGGCTGAACGCTGCGCCCGGGCACCGGAAGAGATACGATCCAGCGGTCCATGGCCCCACAATAGAACCCGCCGGTGACGGCGACTCTTTTGTGAACAACATGGGTCGCGTAACGTGCGCGCAACACGGGGTTGACTGGCGGGCAACATCTGCTCCATAGCGTCAGGCCGCGGATCTCACCAAGTAAAGGAGCATTTCTGTGACGGAAACGACGCCCGACGACGTCTTCAAACTCGTCAAGGACGAGAACGTCGAGTTTGTCGACGTCCGGTTCTGTGACTTGCCAGGCATCATGCAGCACTTCACGATTCCGGTTTCGTTCTTCGACGAGAGCGTCTTCGAGGACGGCCTGGCCTTCGACGGTTCCTCGATTCGAGGCTTCCAGTCCATTCACGAATCCGACATGCTGCTCCTGCCGGACCCCGCGACGGCGCAGATCGACCTGTTCACCGAGCACAAGACGCTGAACCTGAACTTCTTCGTGCACGACCCGTTCACCCTCGAGCCCTACTCGCGCGACCCGCGCAACATCGCCCGCAAGGCGGAGAACTACCTGATCAGCACCGGGGTCGCCGACACCGCCTACTTCGGCGCCGAGGCGGAGTTCTACATCTTCGACTCGGTGAGCTTCGACTCGCGCACCAACGGCTCCTTCTACGAGGTCGACGCGATCTCGGGCTGGTGGAACACCGGCGAGCCGACCGAGAACGACGGCACGCCCAACCGCGGCTACAAGGTCCGCCCCAAGGGCGGGTACTTCCCCGTCGCTCCCGTCGACCACTACGTCGACCTGCGCGCCGACATGCTGGCGAACCTGATCAAAGCTGGCTTCAGCCTGGAGAAGGGCCACCACGAGGTGGGCAGCGGCGGACAGGCCGAGATCAACTACAAGTTCAACACGCTGCTGCATGCCGCCGACGACATGCAGCTGTACAAGTACATCGTCAAGAACACCGCCTGGCAGGCCGGCAAGACCGTCACCTTCATGCCCAAGCCACTGTTCGGTGACAACGGCTCCGGCATGCACACCCACCAGTCGCTGTGGAAAGACGGCAGCCCGTTGATGTACGACGAGACCGGCTACGCCGGCCTGTCGGACACGGCGCGCCACTACATCGGCGGCCTGCTGCACCACGCCCCGTCGCTGCTGGCCTTCACCAACCCGACCGTCAACTCCTACAAGCGACTGGTCCCGGGCTACGAGGCCCCGATCAACCTGGTCTACAGCCAGCGCAACCGATCGGCCTGTGTCCGCATCCCGATCACCGGCAGCAACCCGAAGGCCAAGCGGCTCGAGTTCCGTTGCCCCGACTCGTCGGGCAACCCGTACCTGGCGTTCTCGGCGATGCTGATGGCCGGGCTGGACGGCATCAAGAACAAGATCGAGCCGCAGGCCCCGGTCGACAAGGACCTCTACGAGTTGCCGCCGGAGGAGGCCGCCAACATCCCGCAGGCGCCCACCCAGCTGTCCGCGGTGATCGACCGGCTGGAAGAGGATCACGAATACCTCACCGAGGGTGGGGTTTTCACGCCCGACCTGATCGAGACGTGGATCAGCTTCAAGCGCGAGAACGAAATCCTGCCCGTGCAGATCCGACCGCACCCGTACGAGTTCGCGCTGTACTACGACGTCTAGATCCGTCAACCGAAACCACCCGCGTGGCAACCGTCGCGCGGGTGGTTTCGTTTTGCCGGGCCGGAGATTCGGCGATAGTCGCCACATCTGGTCCGCGGGATGGGAGTATCCCATCTCGGGGATGCCGCGTGTGGAGGTTGCGATGACGCAGACCGGTCCAGTCCCGTCAACCGCGCGCAAGGCGATAGTCGCAACGCTCGCCGCTGCCGCGGCGCTCTCGTTGGCCTCCTGCGGATCGGACAACAAGACGCCCCCGACGACCTCGTCGTCGGTGACGTCCACCACGCGCACCAAGGTGCCGTCCAGCTCTAGCATTTCCGTCTACACGCCGCCCACGGTGACGACGGGAACGCCGCCGACGACGGACCGTACGACACCGCTGCCATCCACCCCAACGACCACGCTGCCACCCTCCGTGACAACCGGCATTCCGCCGAGCCCGACCACCGCATCTCCGGTTCCGTCGCCGTGAGCGAGGAAGAGGGTTCGCCCGCCATGCCCAAGTGGATCGGCGTCGTGGGGTTGTTCATCGCGCCGACCACCATCATCACCTCGCTGTGCTACTTCTACGGCTATGTCGCCACCCGAACCTACTTCTCGTATTTCGGAATCGACACGGACGCAATCGGATTCACCACCACCGACTATGTCGTCAAGAGCCTGCCGGCGCTGTACGTGCCGCTGGTGGTGGGCCTGTTCGCGTGGGTGGCCATGCTCTGGGCCGCCGATTACCTGCGTCGCCTGGTGCAATCCGGTCGCCGGCCCCAGTTGCTGCGCGGGGTCGCGTGGGTGTCCATCGCCCTCGGAGTGGTCGGCGTGGCCATCGCGATCGTCGGGCTGACCAAGCCCGATTGGGCCCCGATTCAGGCCGACGTCGCGACGCCCGTGGCACTCGGCCTGGGCGCCGCCCTCCTGATGGTCGGGCTGTGGCTGCTCGGCGGAACCCGCACCAGCGATGCGCCGCGACCGTTCGCGGCCGCCGAACGGGGCAGCCTCGTGGTGGCGGCCGGGGCGATCGTGGTGGCGTTGTTTTGGGTCGCCGACATCTTCGCCACCTTCCGCGGTCACGACCTCGCTATCAACACCAATGCGGGTTTGTGGTCGCGGGAGAACGTCGTCGTCCTGGATGTGGACGCCAAGCAGGATGTGCCGCTGCTGCTGGGCAATCAGATCAAGGTGAGCTGGGCCCCGCAGGGCGCTGACCCGTCGGCGAAGTCGGCCTTTCTGCGCTACGAGTGTTTCCGCTCGCTGGCCGTCCACAATGACCGGTGGGTGTTGGTGCCGGCCCGATGGGCTCCGGCCGCGGGATTTGCCGTCATCGTCAATGCCGATGCCTCTCATGTCATTTCGCTGAAGCGCATTGAGCACATCGCCGACAGCGCCGCAGCGAAGAACACCGACGCGGACTGGGAGTGCCCGGAGGTCGGCATCGACACGCAGGGCAAGTAGTTGCTCTGGCAATCGTCGCCGAAAATTCAGATTAAAACTCTTGCGGCGGCATCGGATCCGGCGTTAGCTTCACGGCCATGACTATCAGCACCGCACAGACAATGACCCTGGACCGCGTTGGCGGCGGAGCCGGTGGAGGCCGCTTCTTCGGTGGCGGAGCGGGCGGAGGCTTCGTCGGTGGCGGAGCCGGCGGAGGCTTTGTCGGCGGCGGGGCCGGCGGGGGCTTCGTCGGCGGCGGCGCCGGCGGCGGCCGCTAACCCTTCACGCAATCGGGCGGGGCGGCTCGTCGGGATCGGCCGTCCCCGCCAGGTCGACTTGCATCCACGCGACGTCGTGCCAGCGGCCGTGTTTCCATGCGACGCGCCGATATAGGCCGGCGTCGCGGAATCCGAACGACCGGTGGAACGCGTTGCTGGCCTCGTTCGGCTGGGTGATGCCGGCGAGCGCTTGCCGGTACCCGCGCTCGGCGAGCCGGCGCAGTAGTTCCGTGTAGAGCTGGCGGCCGCAGCCCGTGCGGTGACGGGCGGGGTCGACGTAGATGCCCGTCTCGACCGACCATTGAAAGCTGGGCAGGCGCCAGAGCACATGGCCGTACGCGAAGCCGACTACGCGACCCGCCCGTTCGAGCACCAACCATTCGTGGGCGTCGGCGATCCGGCCGGCCATCTCCGCAACGCTGGGGACTTCGAGCTCCCAGCTGATGGTCGTGTCGGTGACATAGGGCCGATAGATCGCAAGGCACGCCTCGGCATCCGATGTGGACGCCGGGCGAACCCGACCGATTGGCATCCCGTCATCCTCTCGCGAGACTGAAACTACGGCGAACTTCAACGGCGTGTCGCCGCCAAGGATTCAGTGTCGCGGCAAACCAGCCCGAGCTAACCGTCGAGCGCCAAGTCCTTGCGGAAGCGCTGCATGCCGTCGATCTTGTCCTCCAGCGACGCATCAGGTCCGGTGTAGAACATCCAGGGCATGGTGATGATGCCGGTGATGCCCGCGTCGGCGGCGCGCTGGTAGTCGGCGGTGGTGAAGGCGTCGGTCAGCGGCGTCAACACGGTGAAATCGTGGAAAGACAAACCGTTTTCGGCGCGCAACTCCCGCAGCTTGCCCACGGCCTCGATGGCGCGCTCGGTCTTGATCAGGTCGCCGATCCAGCCGTCGTTGCGGGCGGCGCGGCGCAGCGCGATGTCGCTGAGCCCGCCGACATACACCGGTATCGGCGGCGGCGTCGGCTCCATCTCCAGCCGCGGTGCGCGGTAGAACTCGCCCTCGAACTCCGCCCAGCCCGGCCGCCACAGCGCCCGCATCAGGTCGATGATTTCGTCGGTCCGTTTCCCGCGGGCCTCGAACCGCTCCCCCATCAACGCGAATTCTTCCCGGCACCAGCCGACGCCGATGCCGAGCTCCACCCGACCCGACGCCAGAACCGCCGCGGTGCCAATGGCTTTCGCGGCCGAATAGGGGTTGCGCATCGCGGGAATGTAGACGGTCGTGACGAACCGCAGGCGCGTGGTGACCTGAGCCAGCGCGCCGACCAGCACCCACGGATCGGGCCAGTCGGTGAACGGCTGCCAACGGCGCTCCCCGTCCTTGGTGTACGGGTACGGCGTGTCCAGGGTCTCCAGGTTGACGACGTGGTCGGGGATCCCGATGCCGTCGTAGCCGAGTTCGTCGGCGGCCTTGGCCAGCTCGATGATCTCCCGGATGTTCAAAAACGCGCTGCTGATGTAGAACTTCATTCGGCTTCCCGCGCCCACGCCGGCTCGATGAAGACGCCTTCGGCCTCGACGGTGACCCCGTTCGCGTCTGAAATCGTGCCGCGCGCAAACACTTTGACGCCTTCCCTGCCGTCCACCCACGCCTCGGACCGCAGCGGGCCCAACGGGGTGCCGCGCCGGTACTTGACGGTGATGGTGCCGGTGAAGCGCGCCTTGGACAGCCCCTCGCTGGCCGCCTCGCCGAGCATGTGGTCGAGCACCAGCGCGCTGACGCCGCCGTGCACCAGTTTCGGCGGGCCCTCGTACGCCGAGCCGAGGACGAACTCGCTCCAGCAGCGGCCGCCGCCGTCGTGGTGGACGACGATCGGCGGCGCGATCGGGTTGCACACGCCGATCGCGGCGTTGCCCAGCGGCAGCGGTCGGCCGTTGACGCGGTAGCTCACGCCCATCGGCCGGGTCCGTTGCCGCAGCGACCGGGTGACGGCCTCGATCGCGGCGCGCGCCTGGGTGACGGCGTCGTCGTCGACCTCGGTCCGGATGGTCGCGTCGACAAGCTCGCGCACGGCGTCGGCCAACGGGGCATACAGGGCGGTCACGCGCTGAGCCTCCGCCGCGTCGAGCACCTCGAATATGGCGTCCAACGCGCCGGTCTCCTGAGTCAACTTCCAAACACCTTTCGTACCACGGCTTTTGCCCGCCGCGTGACCCGCAGATAGTTGTCCAAGAACTCCCCGCCGTCATCGGTCGGCCAGCCCGCGGCCACCGCGACCGCGTTGAGCTGGCGGCCCGGCCCGGGCAGCTGGTCGGTCGGCTTGCCGCGGACCAGCACCAGCGCGTTGCGCGCCCGGGTCGCGGTCAGCCACGCCTGCCGGAGCAGGTCGACCTCATCGGCGGGCACCAGGTCGGCCGCGGCGATCGCGTCCAGGCACTGCAGCGTGGAGGTGTTGTGCAGGGCGGGAATTCGGTGCGCGTGCCGCAGCTGCATCAGCTGCACGGTCCATTCGACGTCGGCCAGCCCGCCGCGGCCCAGCTTGGTGTGCGTGTTCGGGTCAGCGCCGCGCGGCAGCCGCTCGGCGTCGACGCGGGCCTTGATGCGGCGGATCTCCCGCACCGCCTCGGCGGACACCCCGTCGGCCGGGTAGCGCGTCCGGTCGGCCATCAACAGGAAACGCTGCCCCAGGTCCGCGTCGCCGGCGACCGCGTGCGCGCGCAGCAGCGCCTGAATCTCCCACGGCTGCGCCCACTGCTCGTAATAGGCGGCGTAGGCACCCAGCGTGCGCACCAGCGGGCCCTGCCGGCCTTCGGGCCGCAGGTTGGCGTCGACCTCCAGCGGCGGGTCGACGCTGGGAGTGCCCAGCAGCGTGCGCACCTGTTCGGCGACCGTCGTCGACCACCGGATCGCCACCGAGTCCTCGGCCCCGTGGGCGGGCTCGCACACGAACATCACGTCCGCGTCGGATCCGTAGCCCAGTTCGGCGCCGCCCAGCCTGCCCATGCCGATCACCGCGATGGCGGCCGGCGCCGTGCCGTCCTTGGGCAGGTTGGCGCGGATCATCGCGTCCAGCGCGGCCTGCAGCACGGCCACCCACACCGAGGTGAGCGCCCGGCACACGTCGGTGACCTCGAGGAAGCCCAGCAGGTCGGCCGAGCCGATGCGGGCCAGTTCGCGGCGGCGCAGCGTGCGGGCGGCCGCGATTGCGCGCGGCGCGTCCGGGTGGCGCCCGGCCGAGGCGATCAGCGCGCGGGCCACCGCGGCCGGGTCCGTCTCGAGCAGCTTGGGGCCGGCCGCACCGTCGCTGTAGTCCTGAATCACTCGCGGCGCGCGCATCAACAGGTCCGGCACGAACGCGGAGGTGCCCAGCACGTGCATCAGTCGCCTGGCCACCGCCGGCTTGTCGCGCAGCGTCGACAGATACCAGTTCTCGGCGGCCAGCGCCTCGGACAGCCGGCGGTAGGCCAGCAGCCCGCCGTCGGGATCCGGCGCGTACGACATCCAGTTCAGCAGCCTGGGCAACAGCACCGACTGCACGCGACCGCGCCGGCCGCTCTGATTGACCAGCGCCGACATGTGTTTCAACGCGCTCTGCGGGCCCTCGTAGCCGAGCGCGGCCAGCTGACGTTCGGCGGCCTCCGGGGTCATGCCGTGCCCGATCTCCAGGCCGGCCGGGCCGATCGATTCCAGCAGCGGCTGGTAGAAGAGCTTGGCGTGCAGCTGCGACACCCGCAGGTTCTGGTGCCGCAGCTCCTCGCGCAGCACCCCCGCGGCGTCGTGCCGCCCGTCGGGCCGGATGTGCGCGGCGCGTGCCAGCCAGCGCACCGCCTCCTCGTCCTCGGCTTCGGGCAACAGGTGGGTGCGCTTGAGCCGCTGCAGTTGCAGGCGGTGCTCGAGCAGCCGGAGGAACTCGTAGGAAGCGGTCAGGTTCGCCGCGTCCTCGCGGCCGATGTAGCCGCCCTGCCCCAACGCATCCAGCGCGTCCACCGTGGACGCCACGTGCAGCGACTCGTCGCTGCGGCCGTGCACCAGCTGCAGCAGCTGCACCGCGAACTCCACGTCGCGCAGCCCGCCGCTGCCGAGTTTGATCTCGCGGCCGCGCACGTCGGCGGGCACCAGCTGCTCGACCCGGCGGCGCATCGCCTGCACCTCGACGACGAAGTCCTCCCGCTCGCAGGCCACCCACACCATCGGCATCAACGCGGACAGGTAGCGCTCGGCGAGCTCCCGATCGCCCACGGCGGCGCGGGCTTTCAGCAACGCCTGAAACTCCCACGTTTTCGCCCAGCGCTGGTAGTAGGCGATGTGCGACTCGACGGTGCGGACCAGTTCACCGCTGCGGCCCTCCGGCCGCAGCCCGGCGTCGACCTGAAAGAAGGCCTCCGACGCGACCCGCATCATCTCGCTGGCCACCCGGGTGGTGAGCGGGTCGGCGCGCTCGCCGACGAAGATGACGTCCACGTCGCTGACGTAGTTCAGTTCGCGGGCACCGCATTTGCCCATCGCGATTACCGCCAGCCGCGGTGGCGTCCGGTCGCCGCACGCGCTCAGCTCGGCCACCCGCAGCGCGGCGGCCAGCGCGGCGTCGGCCAGGTCCGACAGCTGGGCGCCCACCACCGTGAACGGCAGCACCGGTTCATCTTCGACCGTCGCGGCCAGATCGAGCGCGGCCAGCAACAGCAGCTGATCGCGGTACAGGGTCTGCAGGCGCGGCACCACGGAACCCGGCGCGTCCGACGCCTCGTCGACGCACTCGGTGAACGCCGCGCACAGCTCGTCGTGGCTGGGCAGTTTGGCCTTGCCGCGCAACAGTTTCCACGACTGCGGGTGCACAGCCAGGTGGTCGCCCAGCGCCAGCGACGACCCGAGCACGGCGAACAGCCGCCCGCGCAGGGGGCGTTCGGTGAGCAGCGCCGCGTTGAGCTCGTCCCAGTCGGCCTCGGGGTTCTCCGCCAGCCGCATCAGGGCGCGCAGCGCGGCGTCGGGGTCGGGGGCGCGCGACAGCGACCACAGCAGGTCCACGTGGGCCTGGTCGTCGTGGTCGTACCAACCCAGCTGCGTCAGGCGGTCGCTCGCCGGGGGATCGACCAAGCCGAGCCGGCCCACGCTGGGCAGCCGGGGGCGCTGCGTCGCGGGTTTGGTCACGCTCACGACGGTATCGCAACCCGCCTGGCGCGCAGGGGAAAGGCGGGCGCCGGGCCCTACAGCGACAGGTAGGTGCTCAGCTCGTAGGGGGTGACGTGGCTGCGATAGTTGGCCCACTCGGTGCGCTTGTTGCGCAGGAAGAAGTCAAAGACGTGCTCCCCCAAGGTTTCCGCGACGAGCTCGGAGGACTCCATGGCGCGCAGCGCGGCATCCAGGCTCGTCGGCAGCTCGCGGTAGCCCATCGCGATCCGCTCCTCGACGGTCAGGTCCCACACGTTGTCCTCGGCCTGGGGTCCCAGCACGTAGCCCTTCTCCACCCCGCGCAGCCCGGCCGCGAGCAGCACGGCGTACGCCAGATACGGGTTGCAGGCCGAGTCGGGGCTGCGCACCTCGATCCGCCGCGACGACGTTTTGTGCGGGGTGTACATCGGCACCCGCACCAGCGCCGAGCGGTTCGCCGCGCCCCACGACGCCGCGGTGGGCGCCTCGCCGCCATGCACCAGCCGCTTGTAGGAGTTGACCCATTGGTTGGTGACCGCGCTGATCTCGGAGGCGTGCTCGAGTATCCCGGCGATGAACGACTTGCCCACGTCGGAGAGCTGCAGCGGGTCGTCCGGGCTGTGGAACGCGTTGACGTCGCCCTCGAACAGGCTCATGTGGGTGTGCATGGCCGAGCCCGGATGCTCGGCGAAGGGTTTGGGCATGAACGACGCCCGCGCCCCGTTCTCGATCGCGACTTCCTTGATGACGTAGCGGAAGGTCATCACGTTGTCGGCCATCGACAGCGCGTCGGCGAACCGCAAATCGATCTCCTGCTGGCCCGGCGCGCCCTCGTGGTGGCTGAATTCCACCGAGATGCCCATGAACTCCAGCGCCTCGATCGCGTGCCGACGGAAGTTGGAGGCCGAGTCGTGCACCGCCTGATCGAAATAGCCGGCGGTATCGACGGGAATCGGCCTGGACCCGTCGTCGGGGCCGGGCTTGAGCAGGAAGAACTCGATCTCGGGGTGCACGTAGCAGGAGAAGCCGAGGTCGTTGGCCTTCTGCAGCTGGCGCCGCAACACGTGGCGCGGGTCCGCCCATGACGGCGAGCCGTCCGGCATGGTGATGTCGCAGAACATCCGCGCCGAGTGGTGGTGGCCGGCGGACGCCCACGGCAACACCTGGAAGGTCGACGGGTCGGGGTTGGCCACGGTGTCGGATTCCGAGACGCGGGCGAAGCCCTCGATCGATGATCCGTCGAAGCCGATGCCTTCCTCGAAGGCGCCCTCGAGTTCGGCCGGGGCGATGGCCACCGATTTGAGCGTGCCGAGCACATCGGTGAACCACAGCCGAACGAAACGGATATCCCGTTCCTCCAGGGTGCGGAGGACGAATTCCTTCTGGCGATCCATAACCGAAACAGTAGGCAACAGCTGTTAATTCTGTGTTACCGATGCGCGCTCGGAACAATTGCGAACATTGCAAACAGGCTGCTCAGTGCCGTCAGGACTGGCACCGGTAGGACGGCGGCGGCAACGTCCCCGCGACGAGATAACGCGTGACGGCGCCGTCCACACACTGGTCGCCGTTGAACACCGCGGTGTGTTGGGTCCCGTCGTAGGTGATCAGCGGGCCGCCCAGTTGGCGGGCCAGGTTGACGCCGGCCTGATATGGGGTGGCCGGATCGTGCGTGGTGGAGACGACGACGACCTTGCCCGGCGCCGCCGGCGAGGCCGCGTGCGGCGTCGACGTCGCCGGCACCGGCCACAGCGCGCACAGGTCGCGGGGGGCGTCCCCGGTGAACTGCCCGTAGCTGAGGAACGGGGCCGCCTGGCGGATGCGCCGATCCGCCGACACCCAGCTCGCCGAATCCTTCGGCGTGGGCGCGTCGACGCACCGGATCGCGTTGAACGCATCCTGATCGTTGGTGTAGTGCCCGCCGCGGTCGCGGCCCTCATAGTCGTCGGCGAGCAACAACAGGTCGCCCGCGTCGGTGCCGCGCTGCAGCCCGAGCAGGCCGCTGGTCAGGTACTTCCAGTGCGCCGGCGTGTACAGCGCGTTGATGGTGCCGGTGGTCGCGTCGGCATAACTCAGGCCGCGGGAGTCCGACGTGTGGCCCGGCTTGGCGACCAACGGGTCGACGAGGGCGTGATAGCGGTTGACGAACTGGGCCGGGTCGGTGCCCAGCGGGCAGCCCGGTGAGCGGGCGCAGTCGGTGGCGTAGTCGTTGAAAGCGGTTTGGAATCCCGCCATCTGCTGCACGTTCTCGTCGACCGGGCCGACGGTCGGGTCGATCGCGCCGTCGAGCACCATCGTCCGGACGTGGGCGCCGAACTTCTCCAGGTACGCGGTCCCCAGCTCGGTGCCGTAGCTGTAGCCGAGGTAGTTGATCTGATCGTCGCCCAGCGCCTGGCGGACCACGTCCATGTCGCGGGCCACCGACGCGGTGCCGACGTTGGCCAGGAACCCGGTGCCCATCCGGGTCACGCACTGCTGCGCCAGCTGCTCATAAAGCTGTTCGATGTGCGCCACGCCGGCCGGACTGTAGTCGACCATCGGCTCGCGACGGTAGGCGTCGAACTCGGCGTCGGTGCGGCAGCGCAGCGCCGGGGTGGAATGCCCCACCCCTCGCGGGTCGAAGCCGACCAGGTCGAAGTTGCGCCGGATGGGCGTGTTCTCCAAATCCGACGCCATCCCGGCCACCATGTCGACCGCGGACCCGCCCGGGCCGCCCGGATTGACCAACAGCGAGCCGATTCGCTGGCCGGTCGCCGGCACGCGGATCACCGCCAGCTTGGCCTGCCCGGCGCCGGGATTGTCGTAGTCGACCGGGACGGACACCGTGGTGCACTGCGCGGTGGGGACATCGCTTGTGTCCGTGACGAATTGACCGCAGCTCCCCCACGGCTGCGGCGTGGCCACCGACGCCTTCGGCGCCGGGGTCTGCCCGGCGTCGGGTTCGGGGGTGGCGCCGGCCACCGCCGATTGCCCCACCACCAACGCGAATGACAGCAGCGCCGAGCTCAAGGACCCCAGGCGCGACATGGCTGTCATCGTGTCAGCCGCGGGTACCCGAAGCGGCGCGAAACGATTACGCCTTGGTCTCGTCTGCGGAGCACCGGCGCGTTGCGTTGCGCTCGGCGTCAGAGGTGTACCCGCACTAGCACTTTGCGCCGCTTGGCGGTGTGGCGCCGCCGACCAGGTATGCCGTGACGTAGTTGTCGATGCAGCCGTCGCCCTGGAACACGACCGTGTGCTGGGTCCCGTCGTAGGTGAGCAACGAGCTGCGCAGCTGGTTGGCCAGATCCACCCCGGCCTTGTACGGGGTCGCCGGGTCGTGGGTGGTCGAGACCACCACGGTCGGCGCCAGGCCGGGCGCGGAGATGGGGTGCGGCTTGCTCGTCGGCGGCACCGGCCAGAAGGCGCAGGTGCCCAGCGGCGCGTCCCCGGTGAACTGGCCGTAGCTCATGAACGGCGCGATCTCCCGCGAGCGCCGGTCTTCGTCAATCACCTTGGCGCGGTCGGTGATCGGCGGCTGGTCGACGCAGTTGATGGCGACCCGCGCGTCGGTCGCGTTGGTGTAGTGGCCGTGCGCGTCGCGGCGCATGTACATGTCGGCCAGCGCCAGCAGGGTGTCGCCCCGGTGGTCGGCCAGCTCGCCCAGCCCGTCGCTCAGGTGATGCCACAACGTCGGCGAATACAGCGCCATGATCGTGCCGACGATGGCGTCGCTATAGCTCAGTCCCCGTGGGTCGTTCGTGGGGGCCGGCCTGCCGACCATCGGGTTGTTGGGATCGACCAGCGGGTCGACCAGGCTGTGGTAGACGTCGACGGCCTTGGCCGGGTCGGTGCCCAGCGGGCAGGTCGGTTTCTTCGCGCAGTCGGTGGCGAAGTCGTTGAACGCGTCCTGGAAACCCTTGGCCTGGCGCAGGTCTGCCTCGATCGGATCGGCGTTGGGGTCGACGGCGCCATCGAGGATCATCGCCCGCACCTTGTCCGGGTAGGCCTCCGCGTAGGCGGAGCCGATCCGGGTGCCGTAGGAGTAGCCGAGGTAGGTCAGCTTGTCGTCGCCCAGCGCCGCACGGATCGAGTCCAGGTCCTTGGCGACGTTGACCGTGCCGACGTTGGCCAAGAAGTTCTTGCCCATCTTGTCGACGCAGCGGCCGACGAACTGCTTGGTCTCGTCCTCGATGTGCGCCACGCCCGCCGGGGTGTAGTCGACGTTGGGCTCGGTGCGCAGCCGGTCGTTGTCGGCGTCGGAGTTGCACCAGACCGCAGGCCGCGACGACCCCACGCCGCGTGGATCGAAGCCCACCAGATCGAACCGCTCGCGGACCCGCTTGGGCAGCGACTGCACCACCCCCAGCGCGGCCTCGATGCCCGACTCCCCGGGACCGCCCGGGTTGATCACCAGCGAGCCGATCTTGTCGCCGGTGGCCGGGAACCGGATCATCGCCAGCGTCGCGACGTCGCCGTCGCGGTGGTCGTAGTCCACCGGCACCGCCAGCTTGCCGCACAGCGCCCCGGGGGGAATCTTGGCCTTCGGGTTCGAGGACTTGCACGGTGTCCATTCGACGGCCTGCCCCAGCTTGGGTTCGGCCAGTAGGGCGCGCCCGCCGACGACGCGAACGCAGCCCGCGAGCAGCAGCGCCACGGCAGCAAACGCCGTCCCAACCAGCAGCGTGCGCGCAACCTTGTCGCGGGAAGACAGACCCATGCCCACATATGCTGCCAGAGCCAAGCTGAGATTCTCATGAGCGGCACCACCGGCCCGCCGGCGGGCGACGGCGATCGGGCCCGCATGTATGGCACACGTCACAGCGACGGTGCAACCGCACAGCAGAGATGGCAGAATGGCACCGTCAGACGAACCCGGGGACCCTGCGAGGCCACGAGGATCGACCCGACCACCACTAGGGACAATGATGTCTGAGCAGAACGTTTATGGTGCAGGCACGTCGGAGCAGCCGCTCCCCAAAATCCGCACCCATCACCTGCAGAAGATGAAGGCCGAAGGCCACAAGTGGGCCATGCTCACGGCCTACGACTTCTCCACCGCCCGCATCTTCGACGAGGCGGGCATTCCGGTCCTGCTGGTCGGCGACTCGGCCGCCAACGTCGTCTACGGCTACGACACCACGGTGCCCGTCTCGATCGACGAGATGATCCCGTTGGTGCGCGGCGTGGTGCGGGGCGCCCGGCACGCCCTGGTCGTCGCGGACCTGCCGTTCGGCAGCTACGAGGCCGGACCCGCCGCGGCCCTGGCGTCGGCCACCCGGTTCATGAAGGAGGGCGGGGCACACGCCGTCAAGCTCGAGGGCGGCGAGCGGGTCGCGGAGCAGATCGCCTGCCTGACCGCGGCCGGCATCCCGGTGATGGCGCACATCGGCTTCACGCCGCAGAGCGTCAACAGCCTCGGCGGGTTCCGGGTGCAGGGGCGCGGTGACGCCGCGGAACAGACCGTGCACGACGCGATCGCGGTCGCCGAGGCCGGGGCGTTCTCCGTCGTCATGGAGATGGTGCCGGCCGAACTGGCCACGCAGATCACCGGCAAGCTGACCATCCCGACCATCGGCATCGGCGCCGGCCCCAACTGCGACGGCCAGGTCCTGGTCTGGCAGGACATGGCCGGCGTCAGCAGCGGCAAGGCCGCGCGCTTCGTCAAGCGGTTCGCCGACGTCGGCGACCAACTGCGCCGGGCCGCCACCCAATACGCGCAAGAGGTGGCCGAGGGCACCTTCCCCGCCGACGAGCACTGCTTCTGACGTAATCCCCCAAACCGCCAAACCCGTTGTGTGGCAGGCGCGTACGATTGCTCTTGGATAGCTTCTCAAGAGCGAAGGTGAACACATCGACCGGGGGATTTGTGGTGACTTCGTGCACCGCCGAAGCGTGCTGAAGTTACCGCTATTGCTGGCAGGAGGCACGGCACTGGCCCGAGCACCTCGCGCGGCCGCGCAGCCCGCGCCTGGCACCTCGCCGCAGGCAAGCCGCTGGTCACCCGAGCGCGCCAACCGGTGGTATCAGGCTCAGGGCTGGCCGGTCGGGGCGAACTACATCACGTCGAACGCGATCAACCAGCTGGAGATGTTTCAGCCCGACACTTTCGACCCGCGACGCATCGACACCGAACTGGGCTGGGCGCGCGCCAACGGGCTCAACGCGGTGCGGGTCTTCCTGCACGACCTGTTGTGGGCGCAGGACCAACGGGGGTTTCAGGTCCGCCTCGCCCAGTTCGTCGACATCGCGGCGCGCCACGACATCAAGCCGCTGTTCGTGTTGTTCGACTCCTGCTGGGATCCCCGTCCCGAGGCCGGCCCGCAGCGCGCCCCCACCCCGGGCGTGCACAACTCCGGTTGGGTCCAGAGCCCGGGCGCGCAGCGCCTCGACGACCGCGGCTACCTGAACACGCTGCGGGCCTACGTCACCGGGGTGCTGACCCAATTCCGCACCGACGACCGCGTTTTGGGCTGGGACCTGTGGAACGAGCCGGACAATCCGTCGAAGTACTACCGCTCCGTCGAGCGGGGCGACAAGCTCGACCTGGTCGCCGACCTGCTTCCCCAGGTGTTCGGCTGGGCCCGCACGGTCGATCCGTCCCAGCCGCTGACGAGCGCGGTCTGGGACGGCGAGTGGGGCGACCCCGGTCGTCGCAGCGCGATCAGCGGCATCCAGCTGGACAACTCCGACGTGATCACGTTCCACTCCTACGCCGCGCCGCCGGAGTTCGAGGGGCGCATCGCCGAGCTCGCACCCCTCGGGCGCCCCATCCTGTGCACCGAATACATGGCCCGTCCGTTGGGCAGCACCGTCCAGGGCGTGCTGCCCATCGCGAAGCGCTACAACGTCGGTGCGTTCAACTGGGGGCTGGTCGCCGGGAAAACCCAGACCTTCTTCCCGTGGGACTCATGGGAGCACCCATATCCCGCCTTGCCCGACGAGTGGTTCCACGACCTGCTCGCCCCCGACGGGCGGCCGTTCCGCGAGCCCGAGACTCAGACGATTCGCGAGCTGAGCGGGCTGGCAATGCATCTGCACGACGCGCCGCCCCCCGGCTGAGCTACTGGCACCGATTCTCCGAAATCGATCAACGGCTGGCGAATGCCCTCCAGGTCGGAGTGCGGTAACCGGGATATGGCAGGCTATGGGAGCCCATCACCACCGTTCCCGACGTTCAAGGCCGCGGCGACGCGCCCGCAACGGAGCCGAAAATGCCTGCTAAAGCGCCGCAAACCTCGCGCCATTTAGAGGTGGAGCGCAAGTTCGACGTCGGCGAGTCCACCGTGTCGCCTTCGTTCGAAGGCATCGCAGCGGTGGCGCACGTCGACAAGTCGCCGACGCAGACGTTGGACGCGACGTACTTCGACACCCCGGCACAGGACCTGGCCCGCAACAAGATCACTTTGCGCCGCCGCACCGGTGGTGCCGACGCGGGGTGGCACCTGAAGCTGCCCGCCGGACCCGAGGTCCGCACCGAAGTGCGGGCACCGCTGGACGCCTCCGGCCCGGACAACCCCGACACCGTGCCGGAAGAACTGGTGGACGTCGTGCTGGCGATCGTCCGCGACCGCCCGCTGGAGCCGGTCGCGCGCATCACCACGCAACGCGAAAGCCAGGTGTTGTACGCCGCGGACGGCACCCCGCTGGCGGAGTTCTGCAACGACCACGTCACCGCGTGGTCGGCCCAGACCTCCGATGACGCCGACCTGGAGCCCACCCAGCAGGAGTGGCGCGAATGGGAATTGGAGCTCATCGAGTCAAGCGGGGCGTCCAACGGCGCCCCCGACACCGAACTGTTGAACCGCCTGGGTAACCGGCTGCTGGACGCCGGCGCCGCACCCGCCGGTCACGCCTCCAAGCTCGCGCGGGTGCTCGGCACGACGCCGCGGCCCATCGGCGATCAGCCCGCCGAGCACCCGCTGCAGCGCGCGGTGGCCGAGCAGATCCGCGAACTGTTGGTGTGGGATCGCGCCGTGCGGGCCGACGCGTTCGATTCCATTCACCAGATGCGGGTCACCACTCGCAAGCTGCGCAGCCTGCTACGCGACTACGAGGAAACGTTCGGACTGCCCGACACCTGGGTCCTCGACGAACTCCGCGAACTGGCCGGCATCCTCGGCATCGCCCGCGACGCCGAGGTGCTTGCGGAGCGTTACGAGCGTGAATTGGACGGGCTGGCACCGGATTTGGTGCGCGGACCGGTGCGCGAGCGGCTGGTCGGGGGCGCGCAGCGCCGGTATCAGACCGGGCTGCGCCGGTCGCTGATGGCGATGCGAACGCAGCGCTACTTCCGGCTGCTCGACGCCCTCGAGGCGATCGCCGCGCAACCCCCCGGCGCCGCCTCGGGCGAGGAACACGCGCCGGTCACCATCGACGCCGCCTACAAGAAGGTCCGCAAGGCGGCCAAGGCCGCCAGGGCGGTCGCCGAGGTGGACCCGGAGCAGCCGGACGACCAACACCACCGCGACGAGGCGCTCCACCGAATCCGCAAGCGGGCCAAGCGGCTTCGCTACACCGCGGCGGCCACCGGCGCCGACAGGGTCGCCGAGCAGTCGAAGGCCGTCCAGTCGCTGCTCGGTGACCACCAGGACAGCGTGGTCAGCCGCGAGCACCTGCGCCACGAGTCCGAGGCCGCGCACGCCGACGGCGAGGACACCTTCACCTACGGCCTGCTGTACCAACAGGAGGCCGACCTGGCCGAGCGGTGCGCTCAGCAGCTCGACGACGCGTTGCGCAAACTCGCCAAGGCGGTGCGCAAGGCCCGGCGCTGAGCGGGGCGGACGAGTCGGCCTGTAAGCCGGATTCTGTTCCCCGCTGCCGCGGCATGAGCAACGGCGGCGGGGTGGCGACCATCCATCTGGACACACCGTCGCCGGGTGCCTCAAGCGGCCTACCCGCAGGCTCGGGCGAGCAACCCTCGAGCGCCTGCGCGGCCACACCTTTCGGTGCGGCCTTCTTGGCCTTGCTTCGGGTGGGGTTTGCCTAGCCACCCCGGTCACCCGGGGTGCTGGTGCGCTCTTACCGCACCGTTTCACCCTTACCACCGCGAGGGTGGCGGTCTGTTTTCTGTGGCACTGTCCCGCGAGTCACCTCGGATTGCCGTTAGCAATCACCCTGCTCTGTGAAGTCCGGACTTTCCTCGAACCGCCTTGCGGCGGTCCGCGGCCGCCCGGCCAACTCGTCCGCGAGGATTCACGCTACTACTTGCGCGAGGCCGGGGCCAGCAACTATCGGCCGGCGGGCTCGGCGCGGCCCTATCGTGAACCTGATGGACCGATGGCAAAAGCGCGTCGACTCCGCCGACTGGGACACCGTCACCGGCGCGCTCGACGAATACGGCGGGGCGCTGCTGCCGCGGCTGATCACCAAGAGTGAGGCGGCCCGGCTGCGCGGCCTATATAGCGACGACAGCCTGTTCCGCTCGACCGTCGACATGGCGCCCAAGCGGTACGGCGCGGGGCAGTATCGCTACTTCCACGCCCCCTACCCCGACCCGATCGAGGAACTCAAGCAGGCGCTGTATCCCCGGCTGTTGCCGATTGCCCGCGACTGGTGGGGCAAGCTGCGCCGCGACCCGCCCTGGCCGGATAGCCTCGACGATTGGCTGGCGACCTGCCACGCGGCCGGCCAGCGCAGGTCCACCGCGCTGATGCTCAGGTACGGCCCGGGCGACTGGAACGCCCTGCATCGAGACCTGTACGGCGACTTGGTCTTTCCGCTACAGGTGGTGATCAACCTGAGCGAACCCGAAACCGACTACACCGGCGGCGAATTCCTGCTCGTCGAACAGCGGCTGCGCGCGCAATCCCGCGGCATGGCAACGCAATTGCCCCAGGGGCACGGCTTCGTGTTCACCACGCGGGAGCGTCCGGTGCCCTCGCGCCGCGGCTGGTCCGCGGCGCCGGTGCGCCACGGGGTGTCGGTCGTGCGCTCGGGCGAGCGCTACGCGATGGGCCTGATCTTCCACGACGCGGCCTGAGGCTAGGCCATTGCCCAACGCGCACGTTGGTGCCAGTCTGACCAGATGACAGAAACCGAAGGGTTCGTCGACCAAACGGTCACGGGTCTCGCGGAGCCACAGCCGATGTACAAGGCGTTGCGCGAATCGAGCCCGGTGTTCCGGTCGCCGCAGGCGGTCGTGCTGAGCCGCCTGGCCGACATCGAGATGGCGCTCAAGCACACCGAGCTGTTCTCGTCGAACATGGACGCCGTCGATCTCGGCAACGTGCGGCCGCTGATCCCGCTACAGATCGACCCGCCGGAGCACGCCAAGTACCGCCGCGTCCTCGACCCGTTGTTCACGCCGCGGGAGATGGCGCGGCGCGAGCCGCGCGTCACCGAGTTGGTGAACGAGATGATCGACCGCTTCGCCGACCGGGGCGAATGCGACTTCCATGCCGAGTTCGCGGTGCCGCTGCCGTGCACCGTCTTCCTGCAGCTGCTCGGGTTGCCGCTGGAAGACCTCGACAAGTTTTTGGAATGGAAGGACGGCGTCATCCGCCCGGAGGGCGATTCGGGCTTCGACCGCCGCCACGAGACCTCCGCCGGGGTGGCGCAACAGATCTACGACTACTTCGACCGCGCGATAGACGACCACATCGCCAGCCCCCGCGACGACGTGCTGTCGGCCATGATCGCCGCCGACATCGCCGGGCAACCGCTGTCGCGGGAGGAGCTGCTCGACATCTGCTTCCTGTTCCTGATCGCCGGCCTGGACACGGTGACCGACTCGCTCGACTGTTTCTTCGTGTACCTGGCGCGCCATCCCGAGCACCGTCACCAGCTCGTCGAGCAACCCGACGTGCTGCCCAGCGCCATCGAGGAGTTGTTGCGTTGGGAGACACCGGTTCCCGGCGTGGCGCGGGTAGCCATCCAGGACGTCGAGGTGGGCGGGTGCCCCATCAGCAAGGGCGAACGGGTCAGCCCGTTGCTGGGCGCGGCCAACACCGACCCGGCCGAGTTCCCCGATCCGGAGCTGGTGGACTTCACCCGCAACCCGAACCGGCACCGCGCGTTCGGCGGCGGTCCCCACCGATGCCTCGGCTCGCATCTGGCCCGCATGGAGCTGCGGGTGGCGTTGCGCGAATTTCACCGGCGCATACCGGATTACGAGATCAAACCGGGCACCCAGCTGAGCTACACCGCCGCGCTGCGTTCGGTGGAGTCGCTGCCGCTGATCTTCCCGGTGCCTTAGGTGGTGCGGCTCAGACCTTGACGGCCCGCGAGGCTCGGCGCTCCTGACCCGGCATCGTGGGCATTCCGTTTCCCCGCCCGGAAGTCGAGAAGTGTCGCAGCGGAACTTCGTCGCTATCGCGCATCGAGCCCGAAATGAGGTACTCGGGTCGCGGTTCCGGCTCCGGCAGGAAGTCGCGGCGGTACGCGTCGAGCCGGTCGACAATCAACAAATAGTCGAAAATGTGTCGGCTGAGAATCGACAGGTCGGACTTGCCGAGCTGGTCGGCCTTGAACAATGGGTAGACGAACTCGAACGCCCGGAAATAGCCCTGGCTTTCGATGTCGTTCACCAGGCAGATCACTTCCGAGGCGACGAACGACGACAGATCGAGAATCTCCCGATTCACTTGGCGGGCGCGGTCCATGTGAAAGTGAATCGCATCCAACACCGGGGTGTGCGCCGCGGGGCTGGCCGACGCAATCAGCATGTTGGTGGGCGTTTGCGGTCCGATCTTGCTGCACGTCTCCTGAACGTTCGCCAACGAATTCTCTCGATGACTGTCGAAGCCGGCCGCTTGGTGCAAGGTGCCCATGAGATTGGTCGCCTCGCCAACGACGCGAGCGATCAGCGGCTCCAGGTTCTTGTAGATGTTTTGGCGATCGCGCCGCAGCGGCAGCCGGACTACCAGCAGGTAGAAGATGAATGCCTCCACGTAGCCGTTGGCGAGGTGGAAACCGACGGCGCCGAGTCGCTCACCACCCGGGAAGATTTCCGGAGTGTTGGCCAGGAGAACGTGCTGGGCAAGGCAATAGGCCAGGGCGATGCATGCCAGCGCCCAGAGCGATCGGTTGAGTGTGCGTTCGAACGGGCTGAGATACGTGAGCTGAGTCGCTCGTCGCCAGCGGCGTTTGATTCCATCGCGCATGCGGCGATTATCGCCCAATTAGGCCGCCCTGGACTCGAATTTTGCCTGCTTCCTTTTTCGGCCCCCGGTGCCGGTTAATTCGGCGACATCGGGACCTGACTCGGGCGGGCCTGGCACACTATGCGCATGGCACAGATAACCTTGAATGGAAACCCGATAAACACCGTCGGCGAGCTGCCTGCCATCGGATCCAAAGCCCCGGCCTTCAACTTGATCGGCTCCGACTTGTGGGTGATCAGTGCCGAGCAGTTTCTCGGCAAGCCCTTGGTGCTGAACATTTTTCCGTCCGTCGATATCGCGGTTTGCGCGACGACCGTGCGGACCTTCAACGAGCGCGCCGCGGGAACCGGCGTGTCCGTGGTGTGCGTGTCAAAGGACCTGCCGTTCGCGTTTCAACGATTCTGCAGCGCCGAGGGCATCGACAACGTCAGGACGGCCTCGGCCTTCCGGGACAGCTTCGGCGAGGACTACGGCGTCACGATCACCGACGGCCCGATGGCGGGGCTTCTTGCCCGCGCCGTCGTGGTGATCGACGCCGACGGCAACGTCGCGTACACCGAATTGGTGCCAGAACTCGACGACGAGCCCAACTACGACAGCGCCCTGGCCATGCTGGTGGGCTGAGTGCAGGAGGAGCACCGCTGATGACCCGCATTCTCATCGACGCCGACCGGTGCACCGGCCACGGGCGCTGCTACACGCTGGCCCCGGATGTGTTCGACGCCGACGAGGTGGGCCACTCGGTCGTGCTCGTCCCCGACGTCTCCGGTGACCTCGAGGCGCAGGCCGTCACCGCCGAGCAGAATTGCCCCGAGGGCGCCATCACCCTGGTTCGCTGACGCGGGCCGGGATCCGGGCCGCTACGCGAGGATATGGGCATGACAACCACGCCGCCGACATCGAACGGGCGGATGATCGCCGGGGTCGCGGCGGCGTCCGTCGCGCTGGGGGTGGCCCAGCTGGTGGGCATCCCGTTCGGGGCGCGGGCCGACGCCCGGGCCGCGATCGGCTCGGCCGTCGTCGACCTGACACCGGGGCCGGTCAAAGAGTGGGCGATTCAAACCCTGGGCACCCTGGACAAGCTCTTCCTGGCCGTCGCCGTGCTCGTGGTGATCGCGGCGATCGCCGCGATCGCCGGAACGCTGGAGACCCCGCGCCGGCCGTTCGGCAGCGCCGTGATCGCGGCGGCGGGCGCGCTCGGATGCGCCGCGGTGCTGTCGCGGCCGGGCGCGAGCGCGCTCGACACGATCCCCACCGTCGCCGGCGCGGTCTGCGGCGTGGCGGCCCTTCGCTTGCTCACCCGCCGGTTCGGTTCCGGCCCCGAAGATTCCGATGCCGGCGAGCCGGACGCCGGCAGGCGCAGGCTGCTCGTGCTTTCGGTGCTGGGGTTCGGGGTGGTGAGCGGCGTGGCCGGTGCGGTGATCACGCGGTTGGTGCATTCGGTGGCCGCGGACCGCAACAGCTTCGCGCTTCCCCGTCCGCACGCGGCGGCGCCACCCATACCCGCCGACGTGCAGCCGAAAGGTGTTGAGCTGCCCAGCTTCATCACTCCCAGCGCCGACTTCTACCGGGTGGACACCGCGCTCGCGGTTCCCCAACTCAGCCACGGCGACTGGCGGCTGCGCATCCACGGCATGGTGAACCGCGAAGTTACGTACGGCTTCGCCGACCTCGCCGGCTTCGACGTGGTCGAAAAGGTGGCGACGCTGACCTGCGTATCGAATCCCGTTGGGGGCAAACTCATCTCGACGGGCGTCTGGACGGGTTACCGGGTTGCCGACCTGCTGGCGGCGGCCGGGGTGCATCCGGACGCCGACATGGTGCTCTCGACATCGATCGACGGATTCACCGCAGGCACACCGGTGGATGCGCTCACCGACGGCCGCGACGCGTTGCTGGCGGTCACCCTCAATGGCCAGCCCCTGCCGATCGAGCACGGCTATCCGGCGCGGCTGGTCGTGCCGGGACTCTACGGGTACGTGTCCGCCACCAAGTGGGTCGTCGACCTGGAGCTGACCCGCTTCGACAGGGCGGAGGCGTACTGGACGCGGCAGGGCTGGGCGCCACGTGCACCCGTCAAGACCCAGTCGAGGATCGACGTGCCGAGAGGTGGTCAGCGGGTGCCGATGGGCCCGGTCGTGTTTGGCGGTGTCGCATGGGCGCAGAATCGCGGCGTGCGGTCCGTGGAGGTCCGCATCGACGGCGGCGGGTGGCAGCCCGCCGAGCAGGGCGCGAGCTATTCCAACGAGACATGGCGGCTGTGGACGTTTCCCTGGGAGGCGAAAAGCCCTGGGAGGCACACCATCACGGTGCGAGCCACCGACAACACCGGGGCCACCCAGACCGCGGATCGCGTCCCTCCGGTCCCGGACGGTGCCACCGGCTGGCACACGGTGGACTTCACCGTCGCGGGGGCATGAAGCGTTATCTCGACGAGAGCTTCCGCCAGCTGACCACCGCGATCACAACGCCGATCACCGCCGTGATGGGGCCGATGACCGACCAGGTGGTGGTGTTGCTCATCGGGCTACCACCGAGCACCCCGAATCCCTGGAGCGCCCAGATCGAACCGAACAACGCGAGGATCAACCCGAAGGCGAGGGTGGCGACGAATGTCCTTCTCATACCGGGATGCTACGCGCGCCCTCACTTGCGGGCGAGGGCGTGATACGCCATGTCGGCGATGGCCTCGCAGTATTCGTCATCGACGGGGACGTCGGAGTACAGGACGCGAATGTTGAGCGGCGACAGCACGATCTGAACCGCGGCCAGGGTGTTGACGCCCTCGCGCAATTCGCCCCGCTCCCTGGCCCGGTCCACGACCGCGCGCACGGCGGTGAAATGCGCCCACCAGAACCGCAACCGGGTGGCTTCGTCGTGTCCGCTGCGGCGGTCCATCACCAGCGAGCGCAGCAGCGTCCGACCCACCTCGGTGTTGATCCGATTGGTCACGTTGCGGGCCAACGCCTGTAGGTCGCCACGCAACGACCCGGTGTCGGTTCCGGTGTTCACCCTGTCGATATCGGACAGCACCGCGTCGACGATGAGCCGGCGCCGGTCCCCCCAGTACCGGTACACCATCGCCGCGTCGAGGCGATGCCGTTCGGCGAGGGCTTCGATGCTGAACCGCTCGACACCCCAGCGGGACAATTCGTCGAGTACCGCCGGCATCACCCTCTCCCGGACGTCCGCGGGAATGGCTTCACGGGTCGGATCAGACGGCTCCATCGACGTCTCCTTCCGGCCTAGAGGTATCCGGTCTGGTTCACCAGGCGCACGGAAGACGCACCGTCGGAATAGAACTCGGCGATGCTCAGGGACGCCAGGTCCAGGTGCAACCGGTACAGGATGCCGGGACCGGCCTCCAGCGCGAGCCGCAGCAGCATTTTGATCGGCGTCACGTGCGACACCACCAGCACCGTGCTGCCCTGATGCGCGGCGATGATCCGTTCCCGGGCCCGGACGACCCGATCGAGCACGGCATCAAAGCTCTCGCCGCCCGGTGGGGTGGTGCCGGTGTCACGCAGCCAGCGGCCGTGCAGCTCCGGGTCGCGCTCGGCGGCCTCCACGAAGGTCAGGCCCTCCCAGGCGCCGAAATCGGTTTCGATCAAGTCGTCGTCGACGGTCACGTCCAGGCCGAGCGCCTTGGCGGCCCGGGCCGCCGTGTCGTAGGCCCGCTGCAGCGGCGAGGAGAACACCGCCGAAATCCCGCCGCGCTGCGCGAGATAACGCGCCGCGGCGTCGGCCTGACTCCGGCCCACTTCGGTCAGGGCCGGGTTGCCGCGGCCCGAGTAGCGGCGCTGGGCCGACAGCTCGGTCTGTCCGTGCCGCAGCAACAGCAGCCTGGTCGGCGTACCGCGGGCGCCGGTCCAGCCGGGCGCCTGTGGGGATTGCGCCGCAGCGGGTTTCGCGGATTCGGCCGCGCGCTCGTCGGGTTCGTTGGCCAGGTCGCTTTCGGCGGCCGCGTCCATCGCCTCGTTCGCCAACCGGTCGGCGTAGGAGTTGCGCTCGCGCGGAATCCACGTGTAGCTGATCCGGTCGAACCGCGACGCCAGCGCTTTCGCCTTGCCGTGCAGTTCGATCAGGTCGGGGTGCTTGACCTTCCACCGTCCCGACATCTGCTCCACCAACAGCTTGGAATCCAGGTAGACCGCGGCTTCGGTGGCGCCGAGTTGCAGGGCGTCGTCCAAACCGGCCAGCAGTCCCCGATATTCGGCCACGTTGTTGGTGGCCCGGCCGATCGCCTGCTTGTTCTCCGCCAGCGCCGTCGAGCGGTCCTCGGTCCACACCACGGCGCCGTACCCGGCGGGGCCGGGGTTTCCGCGCGACCCGCCGTCGGCCTCGATCACGACCTTCACTGGTCGCTCCCGTTGACCCGCAACAGGATCGCGCCGCACTCCGGGCAGCGCACCACATCGTCCTCGGCGGCCGCGGAGATGCGGGACATCTCGCCGCGGTCGATCTCCAGGCGGCAGGCACCGCAGCGGCGCCCCAGCAGCGGCCCGGCGCCCGGACCTCCCCCGGCTCGCTGGCGTTCGTAGAGCGCCGACAGGGCGGGATCCAGCGCGGCGCTCAGGGTCTCGCGGCGTGACGAATGCGCCTGGCGTGCCTCGCTGATTTCGGCGAGCGCGGCGTCGAGAGCCTGCCGGGCGCCGGCCAATTCGGCCTCCAGCGCCTCGACCCTGCCCTGTGCGTCGTCCAGTTGGGTCTGCAGCTCCTCGCGCCGCTCCAGCACGTCCAGCAGCGAATCTTCCAGGCTGGCCTGGCGGCGCGTCAGGGTCTCCAGCTCGTGCTGGAGGTCCGACAACTGCTTGGCGTCGGCCGCCCCGGACTGCAGCAAGGATCGGTCGCGGTCTTCGCGCTGGCGCACCGCCTCGATCTCGGACTCGAACCGCGACACCTGAGTGTCGATGTCCTCCAACGCGATTCGGATGGCACCCACGCGGTCGCCGGCGGCGGTGAGTTCCTCCTGCAGCCACTCGCAGGCCTGCTGCTCCGCCAGATGGCCGGCCCGGTGCGTGATGCGGGACAGCTCCGCATCCAGCTTCGACAGCTCGAGGAGCGAACGCTGCTGAGCGACTTCAGCCTTCATCGCTGGTCACCTTCCATCTGCCCCATGTTCCACGGGTCGGTGCGGATGCCGCACACCCGCACCGTCAGCGCCGCACCGAAACGGGACCGCAGCAGTTCGGCGGCCTGCTCGCACCAGGGAAATTCGCTCGCCCAGTGCGCCACGTCCACCAGCGCGACACTAGAGGACCGGCGATGCTCGTCGGCCGGATGGTGCCGCAGGTCGGCCGTAACGTAGGCCTGCACGCCCGCGCCGGCCGCGGTCGCCAGCAGCGAGTCCCCGGCCCCGCCGCAGACCGCGACCCGCGACACCGGCGCGTCGGGGTCGCCGGCCGCGCGGACGCCCCACACCGTTGGCGGCAGCGCGGCGTCCACGCGGGACACGAAGTCGCGCAGCGGTTCCGGGCGCGCCAGGGTGCCGATGCGGCCCAGCCCGGCGTCGCCGGGCAGGGGCAGCAACGCGAACACGTCGAACGCGGGCTCCTCGTAGGGGTGGGCGGCGCGCATCGCGGTCAGCACGGCCGCCCGGATCCGCGCCGGCGCGACGACCTCGAACCGGTCCTCGGTCACTCGCTCGACGGTCCCGACGCTGCCGATCGCGGGGGACGCGCCCTCGTGCGGCAGGAACTGACCGATGCCGGTGATGCTCCAGCTGCACTGCGAGTAGTCGCCGATGTGCCCGGCGCCGGCCTCGAACATGGCCGCCTGCACGGCTTCGGAGTTTTCGCGAGGCACGTAGACGACCCACTTGTCCAGGTCTGGCGCGGCGGTTCGCGGCTCGAGGGCCGCTTCGACGGTGAGGCCGAGGGCGTGGGCCAGCGCGTCGGACACGCCGGGCGAAGCCGAGTCGGCGTTGGTGTGCGCGGTGAACAGCGAACGGCCCGTTCGGATCAGGCGGTGCACCAGCGCGCCCTTGGGCGTGCTCGCCGCCACCGTGTCCACTCCGCGCAGCAGCAACGGGTGATGGGCCAGCAGCAGGCCGCCCTCGGGAACTTCGTCGACGACCGCGGGCGTCGCGTCGACCGCAACGGTCACCGACTCGGTGGCATCGTCGGGGTCGCCGCACACCAGTCCCACCGAGTCCCACGGCTCGGCGAGCCGCGGTGGGTAGGCCTCGTCCAGCGCGTCGATGATGTCGGCCAGCCGCACGCTCATCGCCGCACCTCCGAGATCGCCCGAACCAGCAGCGGCCACTCCCTGCGCACCGCGGCCCGCAGGTAGCGCTCGTCGAGGCCGACGAACGTATCGCAGCGGCGAATGGCGATCCCCTTGTCCTGCAGGCTCTTTCGGACCTTATCGGCCCCCGGCAAGCGGAACAGCACGAACGGGGCCCGGCCGGCGACCACCTCGGCGCCCACCGACGTCAGGCCGGCGACCATCTCGGCGCGCACCTCCGCCAGCCGCGCGGCACCGGCCGCCGCCTCGGCGACGGACTGCCGGCCGCAACACGCCGCGATGGCCGAAAGCTGCAGCGTGCCCACCGGCCAGTGCGCGCGCCGAGCGGTCAACCGGGCCAACACCTCCGGTGACCCAAGGGCGTAGCCCACCCGCAGCCCCGCCAGCGCCCACGTCTTGGTCAGGCTGCGCAGCACCAGCACGTCGGGCAGCGACTCAGCGGCCAGCGACTCGGGCTCGCCGGGGATCGAATCGGCGAACGCCTCGTCGACCACCAGGATGCGGCCGGGCCGGCGCAGCGCGAACAGCTGCTCGCGGGTGTGCACCACCGAGGTGGGGTTGGTGGGATTGCCCACGACGACCAGGTCGGCGTCGTCGGGAATGCTCACCCCGTCCAGGGCGAAGGGCGGCTCGAGCACGACGTGGTGCACGGGCACCCCGGCGGCGGTGAGCGCGTCGGCCGGCTCGGTGAACGACGGCGCGACGATCGCCGCCCGCGTCGGGCGCAGGTTGCTCAGCAAGGCGAACCCCTCGGCCGCCCCCGCCAGCGGCAGCACCTCGTCGCGGGCCCGGCCGTGCCGCTCGGCGATCGCGTGCTGCGCCGAACGCACGTCCCGCGCGCTCGGGTAGGAAGCCAGATCGGGCAGTCGCGCGGCCAGCCGGCGCACCAGCCACTCGGGCGGGTGGGTGTGTCGGACGTTGACGGCGAAATCCAGCATCCCCGGTGCGACCGCCTGGTCACCGTGATAGCGCGCCGCAGGCGGGCTCATGTTCAGACTCGCCACCCGAGAAACACTAGTGGGCCGCCCGACCCCGTGGCACCGACACCGTCACACCCGCCGAGGACCATCGAGGACAATGGTGAGGTGACAGGCACAGCGTCGGCGGATCGCCCGGCTTCCCGCTACCAAGCAACGTCGCCGGCTGCGGCGCAACTGGTGATCTTCGACCTCGACGGCACGCTCACCGATTCCGCCGAGGGCATCGTGGCCAGCTTCCTGCACGCGCTCGAGCACGTCGGCGTCGCGGTGCCCGACGGCGACCTGGTGGCCCAGGTTGTGGGCCCGCCGATGGACGACACCTTCCGCGCCATGCTGGGCGAGGGGGCCGAGCCGGCGATCGCGGCGTTCCGCGCCGAATACGGCAGCCGCGGCTGGGCGATGAACACCCTGTTCGACGGCATCGAGCCGCTGCTGGCCGACCTGAGCGCCGCCGGCGTCCGGCTCGCCGTGGCCACCTCGAAGCTGGAACCGACGGCGCGGCGCATCCTCGCCCACTTCGGGCTCGATCGGCATTTCGAGGTGATCGCCGGGGCCAGCCCCGACGGCTCGCGCAAGACCAAGGTCGACGTGCTCACGCACGCACTCGAACAGCTGCAGCCTCTGCCGGAAAGGGTGCTGATGGTCGGCGACCGCAGCCACGACGTGCACGGCGCGGCCGCGCACGGCATCGACACGGTGGTGGTCGGCTGGGGTTACGGCCAAGCCGACTTCCCCGACGGCGCGGCGGTCGCCGGCGCCACGGCGGTGACGCACGCCGCCACCATCGACGAGCTGCGGGCGGTGCTGGGTGTCTGAGCGCGAGCCGCTGCACGTCACGTTCGTCTGCACCGGAAACATCTGCCGGTCGGTGATGGCCGAGAAGATGTTCGCCGACCAGCTGCGGCGCCGCGGCCTGGCCGACGCGGTCCGGGTGACCAGCGCGGGCACCGGCAACTGGCACGTCGGCGAATGCGCCGACCGCCGGGCGACCGACGTGCTGCGCGCCCACGGCTACTCCACCGACCATCGCGCCGCGCAGGTCGACGCCGACCATCTGCGCGCCGACCTGGTGGTGGCCTTGGGCCGCAACCACCTTCGGATGCTGCGCGAGTTGGGCGTCGACGAGGAGCGGGTGCGGATGCTGCGCTCGTTCGACCCGCGGTCGGGCGCGCACGCCCTCGACGTCGACGACCCGTACTACGGCGACGCCCAAGATTTCGAGGACGTCTTCACCGTCATCGAGGCGTCGCTGCCCGGCCTGCACGCGTGGGTCGACGATCGACTCGGCCGGAACGGATCCGGCTGACATGCGTCGGCTGGCGTTTCTGCTGCGGCCCGGCTGGATAGCCCTGGCGCTGGTGGTCATCGCCTTCACCTACCTGTGCTTCACGGTGCTGGCGCCGTGGCAGCTGGGTAAGCACAACCGGACGTCGCGGGAGAACCGTCAGATCGAGCATTCCCTCAACACCGCGCCCGTCCCCATCAAAACGCTTCTGCCACAACAGGATTCGTCTGCCCCGAACGCGCAGTGGCGCCGGGTGACGGCCACCGGGCGCTACCTGCCCGGCGTCCAGGTGCTGGCCCGGCTGCGGGTGATCGAGGGCAAGCCGGCATTCGAGGTGCTGGCCCCGTTCGTCGTCGACGACGGACCCACCGTCCTCGTCGACCGCGGTTACGTGCGGCCCGAGCAGGGGGCCGAGGTCCCACCCATCCCACCGCCGCCGCAGGACCCGGTCACCATCACCGCCAGGCTGCGCGATTCCGAGCCCGTCGCCGCCGGGAAGGATCCCTTCTCGCAAGACGGTGTGCCGCAGGTGTATTCGATCAACACCGGGCAGGTCGCGGCGCTGACCAAGGTGCCGCTGGCCGGGTCCTACCTTCAGCTGACCGAAAACCAGCCCGGCGGGCTCGGCGTGATCGACGTGCCGCATCTGGACGCGGGCCCGTTCCTGTCCTACGGCATCCAGTGGATTTCGTTCGGCATCGTGGCCCCGCTCGGATTGGGCTACTTCGTGTATTCCGAGATCCGCGTCCGCCGCCGAGAAAAGCAGCAGCGACCCGAGGCGGTTACGTCAGCGGCGCCGAAGACGGTGGAGGCGAAACTCGCCGATCGCTACGGCCGCCGGCGCTAGCGAGCTCCATCGTGCGCTGAGGGCCTTCAGTGTGCGCTGAGGGCTAGGAACTCGCGATTATTCCGCCCTGGATGCACTTCCGATGCCGCCGTCGCACACTCGGCGCCTCGCAAGCGCTCTCGATGCCCCGCACAGCCCGACGAACAGCGCGGCGCCCGCCTGCACCGTGCGCGACAGCGCCACCGCCCGGCGCAGGTCGGCCACCGTCGGCTCGTGGCCGTCGCCCAGCGTGGGGCGGATCTGCAGCTCGTGGTGGTACTGCGTGGGCCCGCCCAGCCGCACGCCGAGCGCCCCGGCGAAGGCCGCCTCGACGACGCCGGCGTTGGGGCTGGGGTGGCGGGCGGCATCGCGGCGCCAGGCCCGCACCGCGCCCGAGGGCGACCCGCTCACGAACGGCGCGCACATCACCACCAGGGCCGCGGTCGCCCGCGCGCCCACGTAGTTGGCGGCATCGTCCAATTTCGCTGCGGCCCAGCCGAATCGGGCGTAGCGCGCCGAGCGGTAGCCGATCATCGAGTCGAGCGTGTTGACGCCGCGGTACGCCAGCACCGCGGGCACCCCGCCCGCGGTGGCGCACAGCAGCGGCGCCACCTGGGCGTCGGACGTGTTCTCCGCGATCGATTCCAGCGACGCCCGCGTCAGCCCGGCGCCGTCCAGCCAGGCCGGGTCGCGCCCACACAGCGACGGCAGCAGCCGGCGCGCGGCCTCGATGTCGCCGCGTTCCAGCAGCTCCGACATCGCCAGGCCGGTGCGCGCCAACGAGGTTCCGCCCACCGACACCCAGGTGGCCGCCGCGACGGCCGCGATCGACCAGGGCCGGCCGCGGCGGTCGGCGGCTCGTTGCAGCGCGGCCCCGAGCAGGGCCACGCCCCCGAGCAGCACACCGACGTGCAGCGCCCCGGCGGCCCGGGTATCGCGGTAGGTCATGTGCTCGACGGCGGCCGCGGCCCGGCCGAACGCCGCGACCGGATGCCCGCGTGCCGGGTCGCCCAGCGCCACGTCGGCGAGGTAACCCACCAGCACGCCGGCAAGCCGCGTCGCAACCATCTCGGCAGCGTCTCACACGCGGCCGGGCCGCCCACGCGGGCGCAACCAACGCTCTAGGCCATGGCGAGGATGCCCGCGAAGATCACCACGGCGATCAGCAGGCCGATTACCCACCAGATCAGCAGGGATGGTTCGAGCGTGCCGGTCGCAACGGCCGCCCGGTGCCGCGCCGGCCCGGTGGCCGAGACGCCGAATTGGGTGCTCATTCCGCTAGGCGTGCCCGTTTTCGGGCGGTTGTAACCCGCGGCACATGGTTCACTCGAAGACATGGCGTCGTCCGCGACGAAGCGGCCCGCGGCCCGGGTCGCCGACCTGCTGAACCCCGCGGCCGTGTTGTTGCCCGCCGCCAACGTGATCATGCAGTTGTCGTTGCCCGGCGTCGGGTACGGCGTGCTTCAGAGCCCGGTGGACAGCGGCAACGTCTACAAGCATCCGTTCAAACGGGCCCGCACCACCGGCACCTACCTGGCGGTCGCCACCATCGGGACGGAGTCCGACCGCGCGCTGATCCGCGGCGCCGTGGACACCGTGCACCGGCAGGTCCGCTCGACGTCGGCAAGCCCGGTGCCCTACAACGCGTTCGACCCGAAGTTGCAGCTGTGGGTGGCCGCGTGCCTCTACCGCTATTTCGTCGACCAGCATGAATTCCTGCACGGCCCGCTCGATGACGCCGCGGCCGACGCCGTCTATCTCGACGCCGCCCGGCTCGGCACCACGCTGCAGGTGCCTGAGGGCATGTGGCCGGCGGACCGGGCGGCGTTCGACGGGTACTGGAAGCGCTCGCTCGACGAGCTGCGCATCGACCCTCCCGTGCGCGAGCATCTGCACGGCGTCGCCGCGTCAGTCGCTTTACCGACGGAGTGTGCTCGTCCGACTGGTCGGTGACCTCGGCGACGATGGTCCGCGCCAAATGCCCCACCCGACGATCGATGAACACACCACCTACCCCTGGAATGGAAATCACTCCGAGTCGGTCGGGCACGCTGATCTCGGCTATCACCGGCGTTGTCCCCCGGCGTCGGGGTAGGTCCGTCAGGTAGATGACAATGTCTTCGCTCTCCCCACCCGGGTCGATGGCGCCGACCACGTCTGAGACTTCGGCATGCTCGTCGATCGGATAGGCCTGACGGCGCACCGACACGTCCCACCTGTCCTGCGCGGGGGCCCAGTCCGTGAGCGCGCTTGCAAGCGGATCAGACAGACGCTCGGCAATCGCCGCGGGCGCTCCGGGATCGGCGATAAGCAAGATGGACGATGGTTCCCCTGGCATCGTCCTCGCCTACCCGCGCTCCGAGCGGCCAAACTTTGTCGCCGCCGCGGCACGCGTCCGCGCGGCTAATGCCCTGAGTGCATTTGGTGGGCGCGGACGGTATCGAACCGCCGACCGCTGGTGTGTAAAACCAGAGCTCTACCACTGAGCTACGCGCCCGTGCCCGAGGCAGGCTACACGCACAACGCCCGAGTACCCAAAACTTTCAGCCCCGCAAAGCGGCCAGCGCGTCGGTCCACAGCCCCTGGTTGCGGGATTCGCCGGGCTGTTTCATCTCGGCGAACCGGATGACGCCGGACTTGTCGATGACGAAGGTGCCGCGATTGGGGTAGCCGGCCTCATCGTTGAACACGCCGTAGGCCTGGCTGACCTCGCCGTGCGGCCAGAAATCCGACAGCACCGGGAAGGTAAACCCGCTCTCCAGCGACCAGATCCGGTGCGTGGGCGGCGGACCCACCGAGATGGCCAGCGTCGCGCTGTCGTCGTTCTCGTAGTCGGGCAGGTGATCGCGCAACTGGTCCAGCTCGCCCTGGCAGATGCCGGTGAACGCCAGTGGGAAGAACACCAGCAGCACGTTCTTGGCGCCGCGATAGGAGCTCAGAGTGACCCGCTGTTGGTTCTGGTCGCGCAGTGTGAAGTCCGGGGCGGTGGCGCCAACGGGCAGCATCAACGCTTCCCGGTTCGCGACTTCGGCTGCACCAGCCGGCTGGCGCTCCAGTCACCCAGGTTGACCGACGACGTCGGCATCAGGCCGGCGGTGGGGGCCGCCTCGGCGATCTCGGCCGGCAGAACGTGGCCGGGCTTGCCGGTCTTGGGCGTCAGCACCCAGATCACGCCGTCCTCGGCCAGCGGGCCGATCGCGTCCATCAGGGTGTCCACCAGGTCGCCGTCCCCGTCCCGCCACCACAACAGCACCACGTCGACGACCTCGTCGGTGTCCTCGTCGAGCAGGTCACCGCCGCATGCTTCCTCGACGTCAGCACGGATTTCGTCGTCGGTGTCCTCGTCCCAGCCCCATTCCTGGACAACTTGGTCCCGTTGGATGCCCAGTTTGCGAGCGTAGCTCGGGGCGTGATCCGCCGCGACCACCGTGGAGCCTCCTTAAACCGTGCCGCCTCGTGCGATGGGGATTATCGTCGCACAGCCGCAACCGGCTCGACACCCGCGCCTTTAGAAGGATGCCAGGCACAGTTTCAGCGCCTTCGTCTTGGCGTCGTTGAGCCGGTCCACCCGCCGATTGAATTCGCCCGTCGCCGCGTGGGTGCCGATGGCGTTGGCCACCCCATGCGCCGCGTCGATGTACATGTTGAACGCGTCCTTCAACTGCTGGGACAGCGCGTCGTTGAAGCTGTTGCTGACCGTGTCGGCGCTGTTGTTCAGCGCGTCGATCGCCGGGCCCTCCGTCGGGCCGGTGTTGCGCCCCGCGTTGAACGCCCCGACGAAGATGTTGACCTTGTCGATCGCGTCCTTGCTCGTGGTGGCCAGGTTGTCGCACGACGTCCGCACCGCCCGGGTGGTCAGCGATTGTTGGCGCTGGGACTCGCGCACCCGCGACGTCGCCGACGACGCGGACGCCGATGCGGACACCGACTGCCGATACGCCGGGGCCACCTGGGTGTCGGGGGTGGCCGTGCCGTTGGTGACGGTGGTACACCCGACGATCCCCATCAGCGTCGCCGCAATACATCCGAGCGCCAGAGCGCCTCGCCTGGGGAAGCTCCCCGCAAGGGCGGCACGCGATCCGCTGAGCACGGCTCAGACGTTACCGGGTGGGTTTCCCGATCGTCCCGCTACGCACGAGTTCGTGTCCGCCGCGTGAACCCGCGCCCGCTACCAGGCGTCGGCTAGCCCTGCGAAACGCTGGTGCGGCACGATAGAGGGATACGGTGCGCAGCACCCCGAGGGCGCAAGCCCCGACAACTACAGGAGCAGTGCGTTGACAACCGAGTTCGCGCGCCACGATCTGGCCAAAACCCCTAGCAGCGCAAGCGAACCCGACCGCGTTCGGGTGATCCGCGAAGGCGTCGCGTCGTACCTGCCCGACATCGACCCCGAAGAGACGTCGGAGTGGCTGGAGTCCTTCGACGAACTCCTCGAGCGCTCCGGCCCGGCGCGGGCGCGCTACCTGATGCTGCGGCTGCTGGAACGGGCCGGGGAACAGCGCGTCGCCATCCCCTCGCTCACGTCAACCGATTACGTCAACACGATCCCGACCGAACTGGAACCGTGGTTCCCCGGCGACGAGGACGTCGAGCGGCGCTTCCGGGCGTGGATCCGGTGGAACGCCGCCATCATGGTGCACCGCGCCCAGCGGCCGGGAGTCGGCGTGGGGGGCCACATTTCGACGTACGCGTCGTCGGCGGCGCTGTACGAGGTCGGCTTCAACCACTTCTTCCGCGGCAAATCGCATCCCGGCGGCGGCGACCAGGTCTTCATCCAGGGCCACGCGTCCCCGGGCATCTATGCGCGCGCGTTCCTCGAAGGCCGGCTCAGCGAGGACCGGCTCGACGGCTTCCGCCAGGAACACAGCCACGCCGGCGGCGGGTTGCCGTCCTACCCGCACCCACGGCTGATGCCCGACTTCTGGGAATTCCCCACCGTGTCGATGGGACTGGGGCCGCTCAACGCCATCTACCAGGCGCGGTTCAACCACTACCTGCACGACCGCGGCATCAAGGACACCTCCGATCAGCACGTGTGGTGCTTCCTGGGCGACGGCGAGATGGACGAGCCGGAGAGCCGCGGGCTGGCGCACGTCGGCGCGCTCGAGGGCCTGGACAACCTGACCTTCGTGATCAACTGCAACCTGCAGCGCCTCGACGGCCCGGTGCGTGGCAACGGCAAGATCATCCAGGAGCTGGAGTCGTTCTTCCGGGGCGCCGGCTGGAACGTCATCAAGGTGGTCTGGGGCCGCGAGTGGGACGCCCTGCTGCACGCCGATCGCGACGGCGCGCTGGTGAACCTGATGAACACCACGCCCGACGGCGACTACCAGACGTACAAGGCCAACGACGGCGCCTACGTCCGCGACCACTTCTTCGGCCGCGACCCGCGCACCAAGGCGCTCGTCGAGAACATGACCGACGCCGAGATCTGGAACCTCAAGCGCGGCGGCCACGACTACCGCAAGGTGTACGCCGCCTACCGGGCCGCGATCGACCACAAGGGCCAGCCGACCGTGATCCTGGCCAAGACCATCAAGGGCTACTCGCTGGGCGCGCACTTCCAGGGCCGCAACGCCACCCATCAGATGAAAAAGCTTGCGCTGGAAGACCTTAAGCGCTTTCGGGACTCCATGCGAATCCCGGTCAGCGACGCCCAGCTGGACGAGAACCCCTATCTGCCGCCGTACTACCACCCCGGGCCGGACGCCCCGGAGATCCGCTACATGCTCGACCGTCGGCGCACGCTCGGCGGCTTCCTGCCCGAGCGCCGCACCAAGGCCAAGGCGCTCAAGCCGCCGTCCCGCGACATCTACGCCGCGCTGAAGAAGGGGTCGGGCACCCAGGAGGTCGCCACCACCATGGCGACCGTGCGCACCTTCAAGGAAGTGTTGCGGGACAAGGAGATTGGGCCGCGCATCGTCCCGATCATTCCCGACGAGGCGCGCACGTTCGGCATGGACTCGTGGTTCCCGTCGCTGAAGATCTACAACCGCCTCGGCCAGCTGTACACCGCCGTCGACGCCGAGCTGATGCTGGCCTACAAGGAAAGCGAAGTCGGGCAGATCCTGCACGAGGGCATTAACGAGGCCGGGTCGGTGGGGTCGTTCATCGCGGCCGGCACGTCGTACGCGACGCACAACGAGCCGATGATCCCGATCTACATCTTCTATTCGATGTTCGGCTTCCAGCGCACCGGCGACGGCCTGTGGGCCGCCGCGGACCAGATGGCGCGCGGTTTCCTGCTCGGGGCGACCGCGGGGCGCACCACGCTTACCGGCGAGGGCCTGCAGCACGCCGACGGCCACTCGCTGCTGCTGGCCAGCACCAACCCGGCGGTGGTGGCCTACGACCCGGCGTTCGCCTACGAGATCGCCTACATCGTCGAGAGCGGGCTGGCCCGGATGTTCGGGGACAACCCGGAGGACGTGTACTTCTACATCACCGTCTACAACGAGCCGTACGTGCAGCCGCCGGAGCCGGAGAGCTTCGATCCCGAGGGCGTGCTGCGGGGCATCTACCGCTACCGCCCCGCCACCGAGCAGCGCGCCAACACCGCGCAGCTCCTGGCGTCCGGCGTGGCGATGCCCTCGGCGCTGCAGGCGGCCGAGATGCTGGCCGCCGAGTGGGACGTCGCGGCCGACGTCTGGTCGGTGACCAGCTGGGGCGAGCTCAACCGCGACGGCCTGGCCGTCGAGAAGGCGCGGCTGCGGCACCCCGACCGCCCGGCCGGCACCGCCTACGTGACCCAGGCGCTGGCGAACGCCAGCGGGCCGGTCGTCGCCGTGTCGGACTGGATGCGCGCGGTGCCCGAGCAGATCCGGCCGTGGGTGCCCGGCACATTCGTCACCCTGGGCACCGACGGGTTCGGCTTCTCCGACACCCGGCCCGCCGCCCGGCGCTATTTCAACACCGACGCCGAGTCGCAGGTGGTCGCGGTGCTGGAGGCACTGGCGCGCGACGGCGAGATCGACCCGTCGGTGCCGGTCGCGGCGGCCCGCCAGTACAAGATCGACGACGTGCAGGCCGCCCCGGAGCAGACGTCCGACCCCGGGGTGGCCTGAGGGCCTCCCACGCTTCCTGCTTCCCGCGAGTGTGCGGCCAGCCGCACAGTGGGCGCCGAAGGTGCGGCCAGCCGCACACTCGACGTCCCGCAAGGCGCGCCACCCCCGCGCCCTTTGGCACTTCCATCTAAAAAATGGCGTAGGTTTTAGCTGTGAATGACAATCCGTTCGCCGGCCCGTTCGCGAAGCAGCCGCGCTCGCCGCTCGAACTGCTGGACACGGTCCCGGACTCCGTCCTGCGCCGGCTGAAGCAGCACTCCGGCCGGCTGGCCACCGAGGCGGTGTCGGTCATGGGCGATCGGTTGCCGTTCTTCGCCGATCTCGAGGCATCGCAGCGGGCCAGTGTGGCCTTGGTGGTGCAGACGGCGATCAACAACTTCGTCGAGTGGATGCAGGACCCGCACAGCGACGTCAGCTACACCGCCCAGGCGTTCGAGCTGGTGCCCCAGGACCTGGCCCGCCGGATCGCGCTGCGACACAGCGTGGACATGGTCCGCGTCACCATGGAGTTCTTCGAAGAGGTGCTGCCGCTGGTGGCCCGCTCCGAGGAGCAGCTGACCGCGCTGACCGTGGGCGTCCTGAAGTACAGCCGCGACCTGGCGTTCACCTCCGCCTCGGCCTACGCGAACGCCGCCGAGGCGCGCGGCACCTGGGACAGCCGCATGGAGGCCAGCGTCGTCGACGCGGTCGTCCGCGGCGACACCGGTCCCGAGCTGTTGTCCCGGGCCGCGGCGCTGAACTGGGACACCACCGCCCCGGCCACGGTCGTGGTCGGGGTCCCCGCGCCCGGCCCCGACGGGTCGACCGGCCCGGGCGACGACCAGCGGGCCAGTCAGCACGTCCGCGACGTCGCCGCGCGCCACGGCCGCGCCGCCCTGACAGACGTGCACGGCACCTGGCTGGTCGCTATCGTGTCCGGCCAACTGTCACCTACTGACAAATTCCTCGGCGAGCTGCTGGACGCGTTCTCGGACGGCCCGGTGGTCATCGGGCCGACGGCGCCCATGCTGACCGCGGCCTACCACAGTGCGAGCGAGGCGATCTCCGGCATGAACGCCGTCGGCGGCTGGCGCGGGGCGCCGCGGCCGGTCCAGGCGCGAGAACTCCTGCCCGAACGCGCCCTGATGGGGGACGCCTCGGCGATCGTGGCGCTGCACACCGATGTGATGGGGCCGATGGCCGACGCCGGGCCCACGCTCATCGAAACCCTGGACGCGTATTTAGATTGCGGCGGCGCGATTGAGGCCTGTGCCAGAAAGTTGTTCGTTCATCCAAATACCGTGCGGTACCGGCTCAAGCGGATCACCGACTTCACCGGACGCGATCCCACGCAACCCCGCGACGCGTACGTGCTGCGAGTGGCCGCCACCGTCGGCCAGCTCAACTACCCCACCGCTCCCGCTAGCGTCGGCACCAACGCGCTGCCCCCCGTTCCGCTGCCGGTCAGGGCCGCTGTTGGGGGTCAATCCGAGCGATAGTGATCCAGGCAACAGATCGCGGCACGGTATCGAACATGTAGCTTACGGAGCTATTTTGTTGGGAGTGCACAAAAACCTAAGACGAGGTTCATAATCTGTTACACCCGCCAAAACCGTTTCCACAGTGTTCTCTTAAACACGTGATTGCATTGCTTGCGCCCGGACAGGGTTCGCAGACCGAGGGGATGCTGTCGCCGTGGCTCGACCTGCCCGGTGCCGCAGACCAGCTCGACCTGTGGTCGAAGGCCAGCGGCCTCGACCTCGTCCGGTTGGGCACCACCGCGTCGACCGAAGAGATCACCGACACCGCGGTCACGCAGCCCCTGGTCGTCGCGGCCACCCTGCTGGCCCACCAGGAGCTCACCAAGCGCGGCCTGCTGTCCGACGCGGACCTCATCGTGGCCGGCCACTCCGTGGGCGAGATCGCGGCCTACGCGATCGCCGGTGTGATGGCCGCCGATGACGCCGTCGCGCTGGCCGCCACCCGCGGCGCCGAGATGGCCAAGGCCTGCGCCATCGAGCCGACCGGCATGTCCGCGGTGCTCGGCGGCGACGAGGCTGAGGTGCTGGCCCGCCTCGAGCAGCTCGACCTGTTCCCCGCCAACCGCAACGCCGCCGGCCAGATCGTCGCCGCCGGCCCGCTGACGGCGCTGGAGAAGCTGGCCGAGGACCCGCCGGAAAAGGCCCGGGTGCGCGCCCTCGGCGTGGCCGGGGCGTTCCACACCAAGTACATGGCGCCGGCCCTCGACCGCTACGCGGCCGCGGCGGCCGCCGTCGCGACCGCCGAACCCACCGCCACGCTGCTGTCCAACCGCGACGGTCAGCCCGTCGCCTCGGCGGCGGCGGCGATGGAGGCGCTGGTCGCCCAGCTGACCCAGCCGGTCCGCTGGGACCTGTGCACGGCAACGATGCGTGACCGGGAGATCACGGCGGCCGTGGAGTTCCCGCCCGCGGGCACTCTCACCGGTATCGCCAAACGCGAACTTCGGGGGGTTACGACCCGCGCCGTCAAGGCACCCGCAGACCTGGACGCACTGGCCGAACTCTAAGCCGCATCCAGTACAACCACATACCGCTGGAATAAAGAACGCTCTGTTCTATTAACACAACACATTACGAAGGGAAGAGGCTGTGGCCGTAAGTCAGGAAGAAATCATCGCCGGTATCGCCGAGATCATCGAAGAGGTCACCGGTATCGAGCCGTCGGAGGTCACCCCGGAGAAGTCGTTCGTCGACGACCTGGACATCGACTCGCTGTCGATGGTTGAGATCGCCGTGCAGACCGAGGACAAGTACGGCGTGAAGATCCCGGACGAGGACCTCGCCGGTCTGCGCACCGTCGGTGACGTCGTGTCCTACATCCAGAAGCTCGAGGAAGAGAACCCCGAGGCTGCCGAGGCCCTGCGCGCCAAGCTGGAGACCGAGAACCCCGAGGCCGTCGCGAACGTCAAGGCGAGGATGGAAGCGGACCAGTGAGCAAGCCTTCCACTGCTAATGGCGGTTACCCCAGCGTTGTGGTAACCGCCGTCACGGCGACGACATCGATCGCGCCGGACATCGAGAGCACGTGGAAGAGTTTGTTGGCCGGCGAAAGCGGCATCCGCGTACTCGAGGACGAGTTCGTCAGCAAGTGGGACCTGCCCGTCAAGATCGGTGGCCACCTCAAGGAGCCCATCGACGAGCACATGAGCAGACTCGACTTGCGGCGCATGTCGTACGTCCAGCGGCTGGCGAAGTTGCTCAGCACGCAGCTGTGGGAGTCCGCCGGCAGCCCGGAGGTCGACCCCGACCGGTTCTCGGTTGTGGTCGGCACCGGTCTCGGTGGCGCCGAGAGGATCGTGGAGAGCTACGACCTGATGAACGAGGGTGGCCCCCGCAAGGTGTCGCCGCTCGCCGTTCAGATGATCATGCCCAACGGCGCCGCGGCGGTGGTGGGCCTGCAGCTGGGCGCCCGCGCCGGGGTCATCACTCCGGTGTCGGCGTGCTCGTCCGGGTCGGAGGCGATCGCGCACGCGTGGCGCCAGATCGCAATGGGTGACGCCGATTTCGCCGTTTGCGGTGGTGTCGAGGGTCCCATCGAGGCGCTGCCCATCGCGGCGTTCTCCATGATGCGGGCCATGTCCACTCGCAACGACGAGCCCGAGCGTGCGTCTCGGCCGTTCGACAAGGACCGCGACGGCTTCGTGTTCGGCGAGGCCGGGGCCCTGATGATCATCGAGACCGAAGAGCACGCCAAGGCCCGCGGCGCCAAGCCGCTGGCCCGGTTGATGGGTGCCGGCATCACGTCGGACGCGTTCCACATGGTGGCGCCCGCGGCGGACGGCGTGCGCGCCGGCCGGGCAATGCAACGGTCGCTCGAGTTGGCTGGCTTGTCCCCCAAGGACATTGACCACGTCAACGCCCACGGGACGGCAACGCCCATCGGCGACACCGCCGAGGCGAACGCCATCCGGGTCGCCGGCTGCGAGCAGGCGGCGGTCTACGCGCCGAAGTCGGCGCTGGGCCACTCCATCGGCGCGGTAGGCGCGCTGGAATCTGTTCTCACGGTATTGAGCCTTCGGGACGGCGTGATACCGCCAACTCTCAATTACGAAACCCCAGATCCAGAGATCGACCTTGATGTTGTCGCGGGCGAACCTCGCTACGGCGATTTCCGTTACGCCATCAACAACTCGTTCGGATTCGGTGGCCACAACGTGGCGCTCGCCTTCGGGCGGTACTGAGGCTGGATGGTGGTGATCGCTTCGCCCGCCCCACCGGGCTTGGCGATCACCACCGAGTACGGAAGGAACGTTTGCAAGACCCATGACAGAGCTGGTTACCGGGAAAACGCTCCCGAACGTGGTCGTCACTGGCGTTGCCATGACGACCGCACTGGCAACTGACGCCGAGAACACCTGGAAGTTGTTGCTGGACAGCCAAAGTGGTATCCGCAAGCTTGAGGACCCGTTCGTCGAGGAGTTCGACCTGCCGGTGAAGATCGGTGGGCACCTGTTGGAGGAATTCGACAGCCAGATGACCCGCGTCGAGCTGCGCCGGACGGGTTACCTGCAGCGCATGTCGACCATCTTGAGCCGGCGGGTCTGGGAGAACGCCGGCTCCCCCGAGGTCGACGCCGACCGCTTGCTGGTGTCCATCGGCACCGGCTTGGGTTCGTCGGAGGAGATGGTTTTCAGCTACGACGACATGCGCTCGCGCGGCATGCGGGCCGTCTCTCCGCTCGGTGTGCAGAAGTACATGCCCAACGGCGCCGCAGCGGCGGTGGGACTGGAACGGCACGCCAAGGCCGGCGTGATCACCCCCGTGTCGGCGTGCGCGTCGGGCTCCGAGGGTGTCGCCCAGGCCTGGCGCAACATCGTGTTCGGCGAGGCCGACATCGCCATCTGCGGTGGTGTCGAGACCAAGATCGAGGCGGTGCCGATCGCGGCGTTCGCCCAGATGCGCATCGTGATGTCGACGAAGAACGACGACCCGGTGGGCGCCTGCCGCCCGTTCGACCGGGACCGCACCGGCTTCGTGTTCGGCGAGGCGGGCGCGCTCATGGTGATCGAGACCGAGGAGCACGCGAAGGCTCGCGGGGCCAACATCCTGGCCCGGATCATGGGCGCCAGCATCACCTCGGACGGCTACCACATGGTGGCGCCGGATCCCAACGGCCTGCGGGCCGGGCACGCCATGAGCCGGGCGATTCAGCTCGCCGGCCTCACCCCTGGCGACATCCACCATGTGAACGCCCACGCCACCGGTACCTCGGTGGGTGACGTCGCCGAGGGCAAGGCGATCAACAACGCGTTGGGTCCCCACGGCGGCAACGCGGCCGTCTACGCGCCCAAGGCGGCGCTGGGCCACTCGGTGGGCGCGGTGGGTGCGGTCGAGTCGATCCTGACCGTGCTCGCCCTGCGGGATCAGGTCGTTCCGCCGACGCTGAACCTGGAAAACCTCGACCCGGAGATCGACCTGGACGTGGTGGCGGGTAAGCCGCGGCCGGGCAAGTACGAGTACGCGATCAACAACTCGTTCGGATTCGGCGGGCACAACGTCGCGATCGCCTTCGGGCGGTACTGACCATCGCCGCCCCAGCAGAGAGCACACCGGAGAACAGGAGACCTGCGATGACAATCATGGCCCCCGCGTCGGTCGGCGAGTCGCTCGACCCCAGGGACCCGTTGCTGCGTCTGAGCAACTTCTTCGACGAGGGCAGCGTCGAGCTGCTGCACGAGCGTGACCGCTCGGGCGTGCTTTCTGCGTCGGGCACCGTCAACGGCGTGCGCACCATCGCGTTCTGCACCGACGGAACCGTGATGGGCGGCGCCATGGGCGTCGAGGGCTGCGCGCACATCGTGAACGCCTACGACACCGCCATCGAGGAGCAGAGCCCGATCGTGGGCATCTGGCATTCCGGCGGCGCGCGCCTGGCCGAGGGTGTGAAGGCGTTGCACGCCGTCGGCACCGTCTTCGAGGCGATGATCCGCGCGTCCGGGTACGTCCCGCAGATCTCGGTGGTCGTCGGCTTCGCGGCCGGCGGCGCCGCCTACGGGCCGGCGCTGACCGACGTGATCGTGATGGCGCCGGAGAGCCGGGTGTTCGTCACCGGGCCCGACGTGGTGCGCAGCGTCACCGGCGAGGACGTCGACATGGCGTCGCTCGGCGGCCCGGAGACCCACCACAAGAAGTCCGGCGTGTGCCACATCGTCGCCGACGACGAGCTCGACGCCTACGAGCGGGGTCGCCGGCTGGTCGGATTGTTCTGCCAGCAGGGGCATTTCGACC
>NZ_LZIZ01000127.1:0-14660 GCF_001666915.1 Mycobacterium sp. E3339
AATTCGGCGTGTACGACTATGTCGACGGCATGGAGCGCCTGCTGCAGGCGGTCCAGGAACTGTCGCTGGCGCGCAGCCTTCCGGAGATCCAGCGCATCGTGCGGACCTCGGCGCGCGAGCTCACCGGCTGCGACGGGGCCACGTTCGTGCTGCGCGACAACGACACCTGCTACTACGCCGACGAGGACGCCATCGCGCCGCTGTGGAAGGGCAGCCGCTTCCCGATCGAGATCTGCATCAGCGGTTGGGCGATGCGGCATCGGGAAGCGGCGATCATCCCGGACATCTTCCGGGATTCGCGCATCCCGCAGGGCATCTACCGCGCGACGTTCGTCAAGAGCCTGGTGATGGTCCCGATCCGCAAGCTCGACCCGATCGGGGCCATCGGCAACTACTGGGCGCACCGGCATCCGCCGTCCGAGCAGGAGGTTCGCCTGCTGCAGGCCCTCGCGGACTCGACGTCGATCGCGATGGAAAACGTCCAGGTCTACTCCGAACTCGAGGAGCGGGTGCGCGACCGCACCGCGGAGCTTCAGAGAGCCAACGAGGAGATCAGCCGGCTGTCCGTCACCGACGAACTGACCGGGCTCAACAACCGTCGCGGCTTCTACCTGCTGGCCGAGCAGAAGCTCCGCGGCGCCCACCACCTCGGCCACAACTGCGTCCTCGCGTTCCTCGACGTCGACGGGCTCAAGCGGGTCAACGACGAACAGGGGCACGACGTCGGCGACGCCCTGATCAAGGATGTCGCCCGGGTGCTGCTCGGCGTGCGCCGCGAGTCCGACATCGTCGCGCGCCTGGGCGGCGACGAATTCTGCGTCATGGTCACCGAGAATGACGGCGGCACCGAAGCGGTCAAGGAGCGCCTCACCCGGGCCTTTCGCTCCTTCAACGCGAAAAGCGAGCGGCCCTACCGGCTTTCGGCCAGCATCGGCCTGGTGCAGGCGCCCGTCGCCGAACACGCGAGCGTGGACGAGTTGCTGGCCCAGGCCGACGAACTGATGTACGCCGAGAAGAGGGCGAGCCCGCACTCACGGCGCGCGGGATGAGCTCTAGCGCAAGCTAATCGGCGTCGGCGAGCCGCTGCTTGAGCGCCTCGAACTCGTCCTTGACGCCGGTCGGCAGCTTCTCGCCGACGAACTCGAACCACTCCTCGATCAGGGGCAGCTCTTCGCGCCACTCGGCCGTGTTGACCGCGAGCGCCTTCGCGACGTCCTCGGCGGCCACATCGAGGCCGTCCAGGTCGAGGTCCTCGGCGCTCGGCACGATGCCGATCGGGGTGTCCTGGCCGCCGGCCTTGTGCTCGATGCGGTCGACGATCCACTTCAGCACCCGGCTGTTCTCGCCGAAGCCCGGCCACAGGAACTCGCCCTTCTCGCCGCGGCGGAACCAGTTGACGAAGAACACCTTCGGCATCTTCGACTCGTCGGAGTTCTTGCCGAGGTCCAGCCAGTGCTGGAAGTAGTCACCCACGTGGTAGCCCAGGAACGGCAGCATGGCCATCGGGTCGCGGCGCACCGTGCCGACCTTGCCCTCGGCGGCGGCGGTCTGCTCGCTGCCCATGGTGGCGCCCATGAACACGCCGTGCTGCCAGTCGCGGGCCTGCGTCACCAGCGGCACCGTGGTCTTGCGCCGGGCGCCGAACAGGATCCCCGAGATCGGCACGCCCTGCGGGTCGTCCCACTCCGGCGCCAGGATGGGACACTGCGACATCGGGGTGCAGTACCGCGAATTCGGGTGGGCGGCTTTGGTTTCCGTCTCGCGGATGTACCAGTCCTGACCCTTCCAGTCGATCAGGTGATCCGGCTCGCCCTCGAGGCCTTCCCACCACACCTCGTCGTCATCGGTCAGCGCGACGTTGGTGAAGACGGTGTTGCCCGCGGCGATGGTGCGCATCGCGTTGGGGTTGGACTTCCAGTTGGTGCCCGGCGCCACCCCGAAGAAGCCGAACTCCGGGTTGACCGCGTACAGCCGGCCGTCCTTGCCGAAGCGCATCCAGGCGATGTCGTCGCCCAGGGTCTCGGCGCGCCAACCGGGGATGGTCGGCTGCAGCATCGCGAGGTTGGTCTTGCCGCACGCCGACGGGAACGCGGCGGCGAAGTAGTACGCCTTGTTCTCCGGGGAGATCAGCTTGAGGATCAGCATGTGCTCGGCCAGCCAGCCCTCGTCGTGGGCCATCGCCGACGCGATGCGCAGCGAGTAGCACTTCTTGCCCAGCAGCGCGTTACCGCCGTAGCCCGAGCCGTAGCTCCAGATCTCGCGGGTCTCCGGGAAGTGGGTGATGTATTTCGTGTCGTTGCACGGCCACGGGACGTCCTTCTGGCCCGGCTCGAGCGGGGCGCCCACCGAGTGCAGCGCCTTGACGAAGAACCCGTCGTCGCCGATCTTCTCCAGCGCGGCCTTGCCCATCCGGGTCATCGTGCGCATCGACACCACGACGTACTCGGAGTCGGTGATCTCCACGCCCAGCTTGGGGTCGTCGGCGCCGAGCGGGCCCATGCAGAACGGCACCACGTACATGGTGCGGCCCCGCATGCAGCCGCGGTACAGGTCGGTCATCAGGGACCGCATCTCGGCCGGGTCCATCCAGTTGTTGGTGGGACCGGCGTCGATCTCGCGCTCGGAGCAGATGAAGGTCCGCGACTCCACCCGCGCCACGTCGGACGGGTCGGACAGCGCCAGGTAGGAGTTGGGGTGCTTCTTCTCGTTCAGCTTGGTGAAGGTGCCCGCCTCGACCAGCTGACCGGCCAACCGGTCGAACTCTTCGGCCGAGCCGTCGGTGAACACCACGCGCTCCGGCTGGGTGAGCTCGGCGACCTCCTGTACCCACGACAGCAGCCCCTGATGTTTCGTGGGCGCGTTGTCCAAACCGGGAATGGTCGCTGAGGTCATCGAAGTCTCCTGAATTCTTCTGCGTCTCGGGCTTCTCGTTACAGCCATCGCGTATGCGGTCGCCCACACAACGGTGGACATGGTGGCGTTAACTACAGGTTATCGTGAGCAACTTGTCGGGGAAGTCTCGGGCAGGTATAAGCCTTCTCACAACAACGATTCAGAAGATCCCCCGGAATCGCCATCCCCGCTGAAAGAAGCCGGTTTTTCCGTCGCCTCGCTCGTCGCGTCCTTTTTCACGTCCGAAGCGGGCACATCAGACGCAGGTATACCCGATTCGCCGAGTTCCGCACGCACCGCGTCCAGGGCGGCCCGCACCGTGGGCATCTCCCGGTCCCGCGCCGCGGCGGCCCGCGAGGCGGCCATGGCGTGCGCGCGCAGCTCCCGGTCGATGGCGCTGACCTGGTCGCTTACCTCCGCGTTCTCCACCTCGTCCTGGGCCAGCACCGCCTTGCTCAGCACCGACTCGGCCACCAGCACCCGGGTGGCCACCAGCTCCTCGGCCACCGACCGCAGCGTGGAGGTCACGTCGCCCGCCCAGCGGTCCAGGACCGCCCGGTCGCGCAGCAGGCTGCGGAGGTTGACCACCAGCAGGGTGACCGCCAGCCCGATCGCCACGCAGGCCACGGCCGCGGCGACGGAAAGGGCGGGATTGAGGCGCGCGGCCAGCCCGCTCAGCAGCCGGCTCAGGGTCAGCGCCACGCCCAGGCCGAACCCGGCGCCCAGCAGCAGCATCAGCCAGGTCTCGTGCCGCCGCGATTTCAGCGGGGGCGGCGGGACGTCAACCGTCGGCAGCTGCTCGAGCGGCGGCAGCGTCGTCGCGACCCCCACCACCTGCGCCACGTCGGTGAGGTGGGTGGCGGTGCCGTCGTTCACTTCGGCGACCACCTCGTCCAGCCGCCCGCGCGCGTGCGCCTCGAAGTTCGCCATGGCGCGCCGGGACAGCCCGGCGGCGTCTTCCTGCAGTTCGCTGCGCACCGACGAGCTGCGGTTGCGCGCGAAGTGGGACAGCTGAACGCGGGCCTGCTGGATCTGGCCGCGCAGCGTGATGGTGCGCTCGGTCTTGGCCTCGCGCCGCTGCCGCAGGGCCGTGCTGCGCTCGGCGCGCAACGCGTCGACCCGTGCCCGCCGCCCGGCGCCGTCGGCATCGCGGTCGAACCGCCGCGCGACCGTGTTGAGCCGGAACTCCCAAGCGCGCAACCTGTTTCGGCGCGCGAGCTCGGGGTCGGCCAGCCGCGCCGAGAGCGCCGCGACCAGGTCGTCGACGTCCGGCTCGCCCAGGTCGGGCAGCGCGGCCGCGCCCACCCAGGGCACCTCGCCGTAGCGCGACGCGTGCGCGGCCAGCGTCTCGCGGTTCGCGGCGACGACGTCGCGCCACCCCCGGTGCACGTCGATCTTGGACACCACGCCGACCACGGCATCGGTCTGCGCGACGGCGGCGTCCAGCAGCGCGCAGTCCGACGGCGTCAGATGGGCCGCCGCGGACACGACGAACACCACCGCCATCGGCACGTCACCGGGCCCCAGTTCCGCGGACTCGACGAACTTGTGCTCCGGCAGCCGTTCGGCCAGCGCCGCGGCCACCGCACTGACCCCGGCCATCCACGGCCCGGTCACCAGCACCACGTCGCGGCGGTGGATGGCCGGGGCGTCCAGCTCCGGTCCGATGCCCGCCACCAGCGCGTCGACCTGGGCCACCGGATCGTCGTGCGTCTCGCCGCTCACCGCCAGTCCCCCCCGGCGAGCGAACCGCAGGTCTGCGACCACAGCCGCATCGATCCCCTGGCGATGTCCGCCCCGCAGGCGCGGTGCAGGTCGCTCGCCGCCGCGCGGCTGTACCGCTGCCAGCGCACCGCGCGCGGCAGGTGCGCGGACGGGTCGCCGTCCCAATCCGCCGGTCCCGCGTTGTCCCGGTCCAGCCCGGCCGCCGCGGCCAGGTCGACGGCGGCCGCCATGCGGGCGAGCACCGTCTCGTCGCGGGACAGGAACCCGCTGATGGTCTCGTCGCCCACCGCGAGCACCTCCAGATCGGCGACGGCCTCGAGCACCCGCTGGTAGCGCGTCTCGGCGCCGGCGATCGAGAGGCGGGACAGCACGGCGTCGACCCCGCTCGTCCGGCGCAGCAGCGCCCGCACCTGCGCGGGCGTCCGGCCCTGCCGGACCGCGGCGACGCCGAGCGCGATGCCGAAGAGATCGAGGACGGCCAGCAGGCGCAGCCGCATCTCGGCCGGCACGGGGTTGTCCGCGGACAGGAAGCCGGCGAACGAGCCGTCGAGGGCGGCGGCGGCGCCGGGATGCGCGGCCAGCGTCCGCAGCGCCGCCCACAGCGGGGCGTCCAGGCCGTCGAGCGCGGCGACGGCGAGCAGCGCGGCCAGCGGAACCATGGGCGCGCCGGCGACCTCGGCGAGCTCGGCGCAACGGGTCCGCGCCGCGGCGATGGGCCCGTCGCCGCGGGAGAGCGGCCCGGCCAGGTCCGCCTTGTTCAGCACCGCGATCACCGGGCGTTGCGCGGCGGCGATCGCGTCGACGTCTTCGGGCTTGACCACCTCGGTGGTCACGTACACGACGAGGTCGGCGTCATCGGCGGTGGTCACCGAGATCCCCGCGGCCGCTCCGACGCGGTCCAGCGCCCGGGCCACCGTGGCGCAACCCACGCCGCGGCGTCCCCGGACGTGCACGCGCAACGGCGCGGCGGTCCGCTCGGCGATGGCCGTCACCCGTGGGTCGGCGTGACCGGCGGCGAATCGCGCCAGCTCGTCGACGAAATCCCGGTGTCCTTGTCCCCTCATGGTCCTCTCATGTCCTGCGTGCGGTGCGACGGTTCCGACCCGGGGGCCGATCGGAGTTCCACCGAATCGTGGCACTTGCGTCACTTTGATGCGAGCCACCGTCTGACTGTTACCAGCTGAAGGCAACTGTTGGGTATCAATCTGGACCAGGGGCGGCTACATCACTCGGTTATGGGTCACGATGGACAAATGCATGCGCAACCCGGGGTGGGAATGTGTCGGGTCGCGCCGGAGGAGCAATCGGACGACCGCCGCGACCAGCGCTATCTTCCGGCATCGACGTTTCGCTCCCGACGGTCGGCCCTGTCCGACGCCCAGCGGCAGACGTGGGAACGGCGGTGGCCGGAGCTCGGTCTGTCCCTGGGGGGCGGCGAAAGCGATGACCCGTCGCCGCTGGACACCCGCGCATGGTTCGGCCGGCAGGCGCCGCTGGTGCTCGAGATCGGTTGCGGCAGCGGCACTTCGACGTTGGCGATGGCCAAGGATGAGCCCGGTATAGATGTGATCGCGGTGGAGATCTACAAGCGGGGGCTGGCGCAACTGCTCTGCGCGATCGACCGCGAGGGGGTCGGCAACATCCGGTTGATCCGCGGCAACGCGGTCGACGTGCTGCAGCGGCTGATCCCGTCCCGCTCCCTGACCGGGGTGCGCGTCTTCTTTCCCGACCCCTGGCCGAAGGCCCGGCACCACAAGCGCCGGTTTCTGCAGCCCGGCACGATTGGCCTGATCGCCGACCGGTTACTCCCTGGTGGTGTCCTCCATGCCGCGACGGACCATGCCGGCTACGCCGAGCACATCGGCGCCGTCGGCGATGCCGAGCCGCGGCTGTCGCGCGTCGACGACGCAGGCGGGTTGCCGATCTCGGTGGTGCGGCCGACCACCAAATACGAGACGAAAGCCCACGATGCGGGCAGCGCCGTCACCGAATTCATCTGGCTACGACATGAGTAGGCGATGACCATGAGCCTGGCGGAAGAAAAGACCGTGGCAGAACAGCCGGTGGCGGTGTTGTCCGACGACGCGCTGGGCGGCTTCTCCCCACCGGGCGGGCGGGTGTTGCTGGTGTGGGACGCGCCCAACCTCGACATGGGGCTCGGCTCGATCCTGGGTCGACGCCCCACCGCGCTGGAGCGCCCGCGGTTCGACGCGCTGGGCCGCTGGCTGTTGGCGCGCACGGCCGAGGTCAGCGCCGGCCGGCCGGGCGCCGTGGTCGAACCCGAGGCCACCGTGTTCACCAACATCGCGCCGGGCAGCGCCGACGTCGTCCGCCCGTGGGTGGACGCCCTGCGCAACGTGGGGTTCGCGGTATTCGCCAAGCCGAAGATCGACGAGGACAGCGACGTCGACCGCGACATGCTCGCCCACATCGAGCTGCGGCGCAGCCAGGGGCTGGCGGCGCTGGTGGTGGCGTCGGCCGACGGACAGGCATTTCGTCAACCGCTGGAGGAAATCGCCCGCACCGGAGTCACCGTCCAGGTCATCGGATTTCGCGAACATGCGAGTTGGGCGCTAGCGTCGGATACCTTGGACTTTGTCGACCTGGAAGACATCAGCGGTGTGTTCCGGGAGCCGTTGCCGCGAATCGGCCTGGATTCGCTGCCTGACCAGGGAGCATGGCTGCAGCCGTTCCGGCCGCTGTCCGCTCTGTTGACCGCGCGTGTGTGACACTGGCTTGAAAAACCGAAACGTACCGTGCGGGTCGTTAACGATCCAGTAAGGAGCTTGCGTGTTCGCCTGGTGGGGTCGAACTGTGTACCGGTACCGGTACATCGTGATCGGGGTCACGGTAGCTCTGTGCCTGCTGGGCGGCGTTTTCGGGATGAGCCTCGGCAAGCATGTCACACAGAGCGGCTTCTACGACGAGGGCAGCCAATCCGTGAAGGCCTCGGTGCTGGGCGACCAGACCTACGGCCGCGACCGCACCAGCCACATCGTCGCCACCTTCACCGCCCCCGAGGGCAAAACGGTGGACGACCCGGCCTGGCGGGACAAGATCGTCGCGCAGCTCAACAAGTTCAAGACCGACCACGCCGACCAGGTCGTCGGCTGGGCCGGCTGGCTGGCCGCGCCCGATAGCACCAACCCGTTGATCAAGGGGATGGTGAGCGAGGACCGCAAGCACACCTTCGTCTCCATCCCGCTCAAGGGTGACGACGACGACAGCATCCTCAACAATTACAAGGCCATCGCGCCCGACCTGCAGAAGCTCGACGGCGGAACGGTGGCGCTGGCCGGGCTGGAGCCGATCGCCAACGCCCTGACCGGCACCATCGCCACCGACCAGCGCCGCATGGAGGTCCTCGCGGTCCCGATGGTGGCGGTGGTCTTGTTCCTGGTGTTCGGCGGTGCGGTCGCCGCGGGCCTGCCGGCGATCGTGGGTGGGCTCAGCATCGCGGGCTCACTGGGCATTCTGCGGCTGGTCGCCGTTTTCGGGCCGGTGCACTATTTCGCCCAGCCGGTGGTGTCGCTGATCGGCCTGGGTATCGCGATCGACTACGGGCTCTTCGTGGTGAGCCGGTTCCGAGAAGAGATCGCGGAGGGTTACGACACCGAGACCGCCGTGCGGCGCACCGTGATGACGGCCGGGCGCACCGTGACGTTCTCGGCGGTCCTGATCATCGCGTCGAGCGCCAGCCTGCTGGTGCTGCCGCAGGGCTTCGTGCACTCGCTGACCTACGCGATCTTCGCCGCCGTCGGGCTCGCCGCGTTGCTGTCGATCACGTTCCTGCCGGCCTGCCTGGGCATCCTCGGCCGCCACGTCGACGCGCTGGGCGTGCGGACCGCATTCCGGGTGCCCTTCCTGCGGAACTGGAAGTGGTCGCGGGCCTACCTGAACTGGCTGGCCGATCGGCTGCAGAAGACCAAGACCCGCGAAGAGGTCGAGGCCGGGTTCTGGGGCAAGCTCGTCAACTGGGTGATGAAGCGGCCGCTGGCGTTCGCCATCCCGATCGCCGTCGCCATGATTTTGCTGGTCATCCCGCTGAGCAACCTGTCGTTCGGCGGCATGAGCGAAAAGTACCTGCCGCCAACCAATCCCGTGCGTCAGGCGCAGGAACACTTCGACAAGCTCTTCCCCGGCTACCGCACCGAACAGCTGACGATGGTGATCCAGAGCACCAATCACAGCAAGGTCACCGACCAACAGGTCGCCGACATCCGCAACAGGATTTCCTCGATCGGCGGGTTCACCGACAAGACCTGGGAGGAGCGGCCGTGCCCGACCATTGCCGGCAACCCCTGCGTCGCCGGACCGAACGGCACGACGGTGCCCAAGGACGGCTCGGTGCGCGTGATCCAGAACGGCCTGGTCAATAAGAACGACGCCGCCAAGAAGATCAGCGAACTCCGGGCGATAAATCCGCCGAAGGGCTTCAACCTCTATGTCGGCGGCACCCCGGCCCTGGAGCAGGACAGCATCCACAGCCTGTTCGACAAGGCCCCGCTGATGCTGGTGCTGCTGCTGGGCGCCACGCTGCTGCTGATGTTCCTGGCGTTCGGGTCGGTGGTGTTGCCGGTCAAGGCGGTGCTCATGAGCGCGCTGACGCTGGGGTCGACGATGGGCATCCTGACGTGGATCTTCGTCGACGGCCATTTGTCCGGCGTGCTCAACTTCACGCCCACCCCGCTGATGGTGGTGGTGATCGCGCTGGTGGTCGCGGTGGGCTTCGGCCTGGCCACCGACTACGAGGTGTTCCTGGTGTCGCGCATGGTCGAGGCGCGCGAGCGCGGCATGTCGACCGCCGAGGCCATCCGGATCGGCACCGCAACGACCGGGCGCCTGATCACGGCCGCCGCCCTGGTGCTCGCCGTCGTGGCCAGCTCGTTCGTGTTCTCCGACCTGGTGCTGATGAAATACCTGGCGTTCGGGCTGATGGCGGCGCTGCTGCTGGACGCCACCGTGGTCCGGATGTTCCTGGTGCCGTCGGTGATGAAACTGCTCGGCGACGACTGCTGGTGGGCCCCGCGCTGGGCCAGGCGGCTGCAGAACCGGATCGGGCTGGGCGAGATCGACCTGCCCGACGAGCGCAAGCGGCCGACCCTCAACGGGCGCCCCGCCCGCCCGCCGGTGTCGGCCAGCCTGGCCGCGGCCGCGCCGCGCGCACCGCACGATCCCACCCACCCCGCGGCCCTCGAGCCGTCGCGCGCGACGCGCCCGGGCCCGGCCGAGCCGAAACCCGGTCAGGAAGTGCCCGCGGGCGCGGCGATGCGCGCCCCGGCGCAGGCGCCCGACGCCGCGCGGTCGCAGACCCGGCCGCCGACGGAGGCCAAGACGACGCGGCTTTCGGTGCCCAACGCCGGCCCCGCCAACCCGGCGCCGCCGGCACCCGCGCGGCCTGCCACCCCGGGCCCCGCGGCGCCACCACCGCCGCCATCCGGCGGCCAGACCCGCGCAATCCCGGTGCCCGGCAATCGATCTGACGACACGGGCGACGCCGAACCGACCACCGCGTTCCCGTCCGCACGGTCGGAGGGCAACGACTCCGAACCGGCCACCGAGAAGCTCACCTCGCACCCACAGGGCGACAACGGCGACGCGCGCCAGCGCAGGCGCTCCGGCGGCGGCGTGTCCGCCCAGGACCTGCTGCGTCGCGAGGGACGGCTGTAGATCCCGGTCGGGCTAGGTTTCCGGTTTGTCCGGTTCCGCCTGCAAGATCGCGCCCTCGTCGGCCTCCTCGGCCTGCTTCTCGGATTCGGCGGCCGGGTCCGGGGCGGTCAGCACCTGGATCGCGTTGTTGAGGAACGCCACCGTCGGGACGGCGAGCAGCGCGCCGACGATGCCGGCGAGCACGCCGCCGGTGGAGATCGCCAGCACCACCGCGAGCGGGTGAATCGACACCGCGCGGCCCATCACCAGCGGTTGCAGCACGTGGGCCTCGAGCTGGTTCACGGCGATCAGCAGACCGAGCGTGATCAGCGCGTAGACAACGCCTTTGGCCAGCAGGGCGACCACCACGGCGAGCAGGCCGGACACCAGCGCACCGATCAACGGGATGAAGGCGCCCAGGAACACCAGCGAGGCCAGCGGCAGCGCCAGGGGTATGCCCATGATCGCCAGGCCCGTGCCTACGCCGGCCGCGTCGGTGAGCGCCACCAGGAAGGTGGCCCGCACGTAGCCGGTCAGCGACCCGTAGCCGGCGCGGCCCGCCTCGCTCACCCGGTCGCGGACGTCGGCCGGAACGATCCTCGAGACGTAGGCCCAGATGTTGCGCCCGCCATAGAGGAAGAAGATCAGCGTGAACAGCACCAGCACCGCCGCGGTGACCAGTTCGGTGATGGTGGCCGCCGTGGACAGGGCGCCGCTTTCCAGCTTCGCCTGGTTGTTGCGCAGCGCCTCGATCGCGGCGTTGCCCGCGTTGTCGATCTGTTCGCGGCGCAGGTGCGCCGGCCCGTGGATGAGCCAGCGCCGGGTGGATTCGATGCTGTGGGTCACCTGTTCGGTCAGGCCCGGCAAACCGTCGACGAACTGGTTGACGACGAACGCCAGGATGCCGCCAAGGAGCGCGAAGCCGCCGAACAGCACCAGCGTCACCGCGCCGCCGCGGGGCAGGCCGCGTCGATCCAGCCAGTCGACCACCGGCAGCAGCAACGCGCTGAGCAGCAGCGCCACCAGTACCGGGACGACGATGACCTCGAGCTTCTTCACCACCCACAGCAGGGCGACCAACGCGGCGAGGATCACCAGCAAACGCCAGGCCCAGGCTGCGGTCTTGCGGACAATGGGTTCGACCGAAGCGTCGTCGGTGTTTGCTGGCATGGCGTGAGCCTATCCGGCGGGCGGCGGCGCCAAACGTGCGCGGACTCCACCGCGCGCCGCCCGGGCGCGGCCATGCCGCCACGATCCGGTTACGACCCCGGAACTTCCCAGACACGGTCGGCCCCGCGCGACGATCCCCGCGCCACCTGCACCGTTACCCTAAATCACGTGCCGCACGACGCACCGGCCCGCAATCTCGACTTCCCGCGCGAAGAGACCCCGCGCGGGAAGTACTGGTGGGTGCGCTGGGTGATCCTCGGGATCGTCGCGATCGTGCTTGCCGTGGAGGTCGCCCTGGGCTGGCGTCAGCTGGCCAAGGCCTGGACGAGCCTGTACGAGGCGAACTGGTGGTGGCTGCTGGCATCCGTCGTCGCGTCGGCCGCGTCGATGCACAGCTTCGCGCAAATCCAGCGCACCCTGCTCCGATCGGCCGGGGTGCACGTCAAGCAACTGCGGTCGGAGGCCGCCTTCTACGCGGCCAACTCGTTGAGCACCACGCTGCCGGGCGGGCCGGTGCTCTCGGCGACGTTTCTGTTTCGGCAGCAACGGATTTGGGGCGCCTCCACGGTGGTGGCGTCCTGGCAGCTGGTGATGGCGGGTGTCCTGCAGGCCGTCGGGCTGGCGCTGCTGGGCCTGGGCGGCGCGTTCTTCCTCGGCGCCAAGAACAACCCGTTCTCGTTGCTGTTCACCCTCGGCGGCTTCGTCGCGTTGCTGATCCTCGCCCAGGCGGTCGCGTCGCGGCCGGAGCTGATCGACGGGATCGGTTGCCGGTTGCTGTCGTGGGTGAACTCCGTGCGTGGCCGGCCCGCCGACACCGGCCTGGCGAGGTGGCGCGAGACCCTGATGCAGCTCGAATCGGTGAGCCTGAGCCGGCGCGACCTGGGCACCGCGTTCGGGTGGTCGATGTTCAACTGGATCGCCGATGTGGCCTGCCTCGGCTTCGCGGCCTACGCCGCCGGCGACCACGCGTCGGTCGCCGGGCTGACGGTGGCGTACGCGGCCGCCCGTGCGGTCGGCACCATCCCGCTGATGCCGGGCGGGTTACTGGTGGTCGAAGCGGTGCTGGTGCCGGGCCTGGTGTCCAGCGGCATGTCGTTGCCCAACGCGATCTCGGCCATGCTGATCTACCGGCTGATCAGCTGGCTGTTCATCTCGGCGATCGGCTGGGTGGTGTTCTTCTTCGTGTTCCGCACGGAGAACGTCACCGTCCCGGACGATGAGGAGGCCGCGCCGGAACTCGAGCCGCCGGCGCCGCAGGTCCCGGCCGCCAACGATCCGACCGAGACCGCCCTGCAGGGCCCGTTACCGCCGGACCGCAGCCCCGAAGCCGGGAACTAGCCCGCGGTGTTGCCCCGCGGCGGCCCCGACAGCGGGTTGGCCGCCGGAGGGACGGACGCCGGGGCCGCCGGCGGGCCGGCCAGCGGCAGCGCCCCCGCCGCGTTACCCGGCAGGCCACCGGCCGCGCCCTGCGCCTGCTGCATCATGCCCATCGCCTGGGTGGGCGAGATCGGCAGCTTGCACTGCAGCGAGAGGTTGGTCAACGGCTGGGCGATCGAGGTCATGTCGCCGGCGACCTTCGGGTTGGCCTCGAAGTAGGACTTCAGGCCGGTCATCGATTGCGGGCCGGCCTGCTGCTGCAGCATCGAGGTCATGGTCTGGTTGGTCTCCGGATGCGCGTCCAGGTAGTCGCCCATCGATTTGGAGACGGAACCAATCGTCCGGGCGATTTCACTGGCCGCGCACGGATCGTTGGCGCCCGTCGCCGGAGCCCCCGCCAGGACGGCCAGGGCGGCGCCCGGCACGACGGCGGCGATCAGCCCGGCGAGGATCCTGCGCCGCCCGGTCGTGGTGGCTCTCGTCATGGAAACTCCTTAGGTGTTCGCGGCATCGCGCGCAGCGCCGACGTGTGCGAACGGCTGCAATGGACGGCCCATCGATCGCGGAGTTCCCCATGGCCCCGCGGGCCATCCGACATCCTGCCATCGTCGGTCGCGGCCCTGCCAGCCCGCGGGATCGCGTGTGAGGAAACTCCCGCCCGGTAACCGCTTCACAACGAGTTGGCGGCGTCTTGACAACAACCCCGTCGCTGCAGCTCAGGAACCACGAAGCCGACATCATCCACAGGCCGCTGCGGTATCCTCGCCTGCACGCGTTGCGCGAGGGGAGTGAAGAAATCCAGCAGTTGATGATGCGCCTCAGCCGCAGCCTGCGTAAGTACCGCTGGTTGGTCTTCACAGGCTGGTTGCTGGCTTTGGTTCCGGCGGTCTACCTGGCCCTGACGCAGTCGGGGAATCTGACCGGCGGCGGTTTCGAGGTGGCCGGTTCGCAGTCGCTGCTCGTCCACGACCAGCTCGAGGAGCTCTACCACGACCAGGGCTCGTCCTCGCTGGCGCTGGTGGCGGCCCCGCGGCCGGATGCCAGCTACGCCGACATCAACGACGCCGTCGCGCTGCTGCGGAGCACCGCCGCCGAACTGCCCGGCGTCTCGGAGGTGCCCAACCCCACCCAGCGGCCGCCGCAACCCGACCGGCCGTACGTGTTGTCGCTGCGGCTGGACTCCCGCAACACCAGCGACGTCGCCAAGCAGCTGCGCAAGAAGGTCGGCGTCAACGGCGACCAGCCCGGCCAGACCGCGGACGGCCGGGTGCGGCTCTACGTCATCGGGCAGGGCGCCCTGTCCGCGGCCGCGGCGCAGAACACCAAGCACGACATCGCCGCCGCCGAGCGCTGGAACCTGCCGGTGATCCTCATCGTGTTGCTGGCCGTGTTCGGCTCGCTGGCCGCCGCGGCGATACCGCTCGCGCTCGGCGTCTGCACGGTCGTGGTCACCATGGGCCTGGTCTACCTGCTGTCGTCCTACACGACCATGTCGGTGTTCGTGACGTCGACGGTGTCGATGTTCGGGATCGCGCTCGCCGTCGACTATTCGCTGTTCATCCTGATGCGGTTCCGCGAGGAGCTGCGGTCCGGCCGCGAGCCGCAGGACGCCGTCGACGCGGCGATGGCGACCTCGGGGCTGGCGGTGGTGCTCTCCGGGATGACGGTCGTCGCCTCGCTCACCGGGATCTACGTGATCAATACCCCGGCGTTGAAGTCGATGGCGACGGGGGCGATCCTGGCCGTCGCGGTCGCGATGCTGACGTCGACCACGTTGACCCCGGCGGCGCTGGCGACGTTCGGCCGGTCGGCCGCCAAGAGGTCGGCGTTTCTGCACTGGTCCCGCC
>NZ_LZIZ01000128.1:0-2379 GCF_001666915.1 Mycobacterium sp. E3339
CCAAGCCGGATACTGTCCGGCGCTACGTGGAAACATTCGCGATCAACGGGCTTCGCTGAAGAACGGGCCAGCGCCGCTCAACTGAACAATAGATGTACTATTGTTCTCCAACGTCGGATGGCTTTCGACACGTGGATTCTCGATCGGTGGTCAGCGCATGGGCGAACGGACATTGGCCGGCAAGCGGGTGGTGGTGGTGGGCGCATCGGCCGGGATCGGGCGGGCATTCGCCGTCCGTGCCGGCAAGGAGGGCGCCGACCTGCTCATCGCGGCGCGCCGCCGAGACCGTCTCGACGAGGTCGCCGCCGCCGCCGGCTGCGGCGCGGCCATCAGCGCGGATGTGCGTAACGCTGACGACTGCGCGCGGCTCGCCGATATGGCCCGCGAGAGCCTTGGCGAAATCGACCTGCTGTTCATCTCGGTGGGGTACGCGCCGTTGAGAATGTTCGCCGACACCTCTGTCGACGATTGGATGGAGGTGATGCAGACCAACGTCGTCGGTGTGCATCAGGTCATCAAGTGCTGCCTGCCGGTGCTCGCGCCCGCCGCGATCGTCGGCGCCCTCTCCTCCGAAACCGTCGGCCAGCCGCGGACCGCGCTGGGCGCCTATTCGTCCAGCAAAGCCGCGCTGTCAGAAAGCCTGAATGCCTGGCGCACTGAGCATCCCCGCTTTCGCTACTGCTGTGTGACCGTGGGCGGCACCGTTCCGACGGAGTTCACCGCGGCGTTCGACCCCGAATTGCTGGGCGTGGTCGTAGAGGATTGGGTGGCGCGCGGCCTCTTGCAGGAGACATTGATGTCGCCCGACGACGTCGCCGACATGCTGGCGGGAACATTCGCCAGCGCATTGAACTTTCCCGCCGTCGGCCTCGAGCAGCTGGTAATTCGTCCAGCGTCGTCGCCGCGGCGCACGGTGACGGGATGAGGCCGGCGACGAGAGGGTAGTGATGTCAACGCAAGTCGAGTCGGCGTGGCCCGATTACCCCGATTACCGGATCGAGGCGACCCCGTGTCCATACCGAGGCCAGGTGTGGTTCGGTGATGTGCTCGTTGCCCAGAGCGACCGGTGTCTCGTGGTGACCGAGACCGACCACGAGGACCGCTTGTACTTTCCCGAATCCGACGTGCGGTGGGAGCTGCTCCGCCCGTCGGACCACAGCACCGTCTGCCCGTTCAAGGGCCGGGCAAGTTACTGGAGCCTTGACGGGGCGGATTCCGGTGTCGAGAACGTCGTGTGGGCCTACCCCACTCCGTTGCCTGAGGTCTCGGCGATCGCGGGCCACGTCAGTTTCTACGACGACGCGCTGCGTGTGGTCATCGTCGAAGACTGGCCAGACGGCTCGAAGGTCCCTGTGCGATTCCCGCTGTGGGGAGACGCCGACGAGCTGTGCAGAATCATCGATGTTCAGCAGGTGTCCGAAAGCGGGTTCATCGGACCAGCTCATGGGCCGACGCGTCGAAATGTGGTCGAGGGCGGTCAGCTGCTCGGTGAGGCGATCGTCGCCGCATCGAAAGCGCTTCCCGGGCAACGAGTCACGTCGGTATCGATGATCTTCATCAAAGCGGCCTCGTTCGACGCGCCCGTCGACCTTTCCGTCGACATGCTTCGCCGAGGGAGGTCGTTCTCGTCGGCCGAAATCCGCATCAGCCAGCTGGGCGTGTTGCGCAGTGCAGGCATCGTGCTTGCGGACTCCGGGGCCGAAGACGTCATGCGCGACTCCGAGCCGATGCCGCAGGTTCCGGGACCCGAATCGGCGGTGTCGTTCCAGGGCTTCGGGATGACCGGACGCGAGATTCGGGTGGTCGATGGAGCTTACGATCCGGATCCCGATCGGGTAGGCCCGCCGATCATCAACGCGTGGGTGCGATTCCGGGATGCGCCGCCGAATGCCCACCTGAACGCCGCGTTGCTGGCCCAGTCGACGACGCATTGGACCATCGCCGCAGGCATGTTGCCGCATCCGGGCTTGGGTGAGGCGCGCGCGCATGCCACCTTGTCGACCGGAATCATGAAGGCCACCATCGCGTTTCACGACGACGTCGATGTCACGGACTGGCTGCTGTACACCAACCACGCCATCTGGTCGGGACGCGGGCTTGTGCAGGGCGACGGCCGGGTGTTCGCCCGAGATGGACGGCTCGCCGCGTCATACACGATCCAGGCGATGGTGCGAGAGTTCGCGACCGAGCCCGCGGCGATGGGTCGCGACAGCCGCACGGCTATGTGATGGGCATGCGGTATTCGTGGCCGCGTCAGCGCAGGCCGTTGATGGCGAATTTCTCGACGTAGCGGCGGACCGTGGCCGGCTTGGTCATATCGAAGGTCAGACCTTGATTGACAGTCGAAAAGGAATAGATGATTCTCGCCAGCCATTCGCT
>NZ_LZIZ01000129.1:0-8029 GCF_001666915.1 Mycobacterium sp. E3339
GCCCGCGCCGTGCTGCATGCCCCACCGCATGACGGCGTCGGCGGCCTTCTCGAAGCGCTGCTGCCCCGTGCCGATCTGTTTCTCGGTGTGCAGGTGGCCGTACCCCGCGGGCAACGTGCCGGACGCGGTCGCCCCCACCTCGGAGTAGGTCAACGGCAGTTCCTCGAGCGCTCCTAGGTCCACCGGCCCAGCTTGCCACGCCGGGATGCGCGGCGGATTTCCGGCGTACGGTCGTAAAAGTGACCGCACAAAACTCGGAAACCGTTGCATCAAAAAGCCAAGCGTCCGGAACGTTCACACTCGGCGGCGACCTGACCATCAACCGACTCGGGTTCGGCGCCATGCGCCTGACCGGCAAGGGCGTCTGGGGCCCGCCGGCCGACCGGGACGAGGCCGTCCGGGTGTTGCGCCGGGCCGTCGAACTCGGGGTGAACTTCATCGACACCGCCGACTCCTACGGCCCCTACATCGCCGAGGAGATCATCCGCGAGGCGCTGCACCCCTACGACGGGTTGGTCATCGCCACCAAGGCGGGCCTGCTGCGCACCGGACCCGACGTCTGGATCCCGCTGGGCAACCCCAGCTATCTGCGCCAGGAATGCGAGATGAGCCTGCGCCGCCTCGGCGTCGAGACCATCGACCTGTTCCAGCTGCACCGCATCGACCGCGACTTCCCGCTGGCCGACCAGGTGGGCGAGCTGGCGGCGCTGAAGAACGAGGGCAAGATCCGCCACATCGGCCTGTCCGAGGTGAACGTCGACCAGCTCACCGAGGCCCAGCGGATAACCGAGATCGTGTCCGTGCAGAACATGTACAACCTGTCGGCCCGGGGCGCCGAACCGCTGGTGGACGCCGCGACCAGCCAGGGCATCGGGTTCATCCCGTGGTTCCCGCTGGCCGCCGGGCCGCTGGCAGCCACCGACGGCCCGCTGCAGCGCATCGCCGCCGATCACCACGCCAGCCCGTCGCAGCTGGCGCTGGCCTGGTTGCTCAAGCGGTCGCCGGTGATGCTGCCGATTCCCGGCACGTCGAAGGTGGCACATCTGGAGGAGAACGTCGCCGCCGCCCAGATCGAGCTGAGCGACGACGAGTTCGAGGCGCTGTCGACCGCCGGAGGTCAGAACACCGTCTGACCACCCGATACGGTGTCCGGGTGAGCAGCGGACAGGCCGGGCACCCCGGCGGCGGGTTCAACCCGCCCGAACCGACGACCAAGGGCGGCCCCGACTACGGCCGGTTCATCGACGCCGTGCGCAAGCTGCAGGACCACGCCCGCGCCGTCGACGCCCCCGACGAGGTGATCACCGAGGCGGCGAACCAGCTGGAGAAGGTGTCGGCGTTGCTCGCGCCGTACGACGCCGACGAGTGGGCCTCGCCCTCGGGCCGGCGCATGGACCTGCCGATGCGCGGCAACCTCCTGACGGTCCCGATGTCGGCCCGCAAGGGTGACGACGGCCGCGTGCACGGCTGGGCGCGCTTCGCCCGGTTCCATCTGGGACGCAACGGCGCGGTGCACGGCGGCTCGCTCGGCATGCTCTTCGACACCGTGCTCGGCCTGACGGCGGTGCTGCTCACGGGGAGCCGCCGCCAGCGCACCGCGTACCTCAAAATCGATTACCGCAACATCGTGCCCATCGAAAAGGAGTTGCAGTTCGACGCCGGGGTGGACCGCGTGGACGGGCGCAAGATCTTCGTGTCCGGGCGGTTGACCGACGGCGACACCGTGCTCACGGAAGCCGACGCCCTGTTCGTGCGGCTCAAGCCCGGGCAACCCTAGCACTATGTCGTGCCGAAAATCGTTGCCCCGTAAGGGTTTCGGCGACCTCCGGTTGGACGGCGGCACGGTCGACTGCGTCGGTGCGTCGGCCCTGTCCGCGCGGGTACCCGGGACACTGACCCGGGTGGGGAAAGGGGTTTCGGTGTGACGCTCGCCGGCCTGACAATGGCGGACTTGTTCCGTGCGGTTGACCTGACCGGCGTGTTCGGCAATGCCCTGCTGGGCGGCGTGGTCGCCCGCAAGGAGAAGCTGGACCCCGTTGGCTTCGCGGCCCTCGCCGTGTTGTCGGGCCTGGGTGGCGGGATGATCCGCGACACTCTGCTGCAGCGTGGCACCCCGGTCGCGCTCACCGACTACGCCTATCTGTTGACCGCCCTGGCTGGAGCGGCGTTCGCCTTCGCATTCCGGGTCGAGGGCCGGGTGTGGAACCGGGTATGGCCGGTGGTGGACGCGCTGGCATTGGGATGCTGGGCGGCGACCGGTGCGCATAAGACGCTCGCCGTGGGGCTCGGCTGGTTGGCGGCGTTGCTGCTGGGCACGATCTCTGCGGTCGGCGGGGGAGCGACGCGGGACATCGTGATGCGTCGCGTCCCGGGAATCTTCGGTGGCAACACCCTGTATGCCACCTGCGCCCTCGCCGCGAGCGGCGTCCTGGTGCTCTTCAACTATCGCGACCATCCGACCCCCGGGCTGCTGGTGGGCACACTGACAGGGACGGTGTTGTGCTGGCTCGCGCAGTGGCGTGGCTGGATGTTGCCCGCCGTGGGCGCCTGGTCGCCGGCAACCCGTTTCACCGGGGGTCGGTCCCGCCGGTCGGCGCCCGGGGCGCATCAGACGGAGGAGGGCGTCAACGATGGGGACAGCCACTAACTCGGTGTCCACCCGGGTGCTCGCGGGCCTGCGCGACGCCCGGGACTGGCAGGAGGACTTCTACCGCAACCTGCACCAACACCCGGAACTGTCACACCAGGAGCGCGACACGGCCGCGGCCGTGGCCGAGCGGCTGGGTGGCTTCGGTTACGACGTGCACGAGGGCATCGGCGGCACGGGCGTCGTCGGGATCCTGCGCAACGGTGACGGCCCGACCGTGTTGCTGCGGGCCGACATGGACGCGCTACCGGTCAAGGAATCCACCGGCCTGCCGTACGCCAGCAGTGCCACCGCCACCGATGCGGACGGCAACCGGGTGCCGGTGATGCACGCCTGCGGCCACGACGTTCACGTGACCTGCCTGCTCGGAGCGGCCGCATTGCTGGCGGGCGCCCGCGGTCAGTGGAAGGGCACCGTGATCGCGTTGTTCCAGCCCGCCGAGGAGGTCGGCGACGGCGCACGCGGCATGCTCGACGATGGTCTCGCAGCGCTGGTCGGCCGCGTCGACGTCGCCCTCGCCCAGCACGTCCTGCCTTTCCCGGCCGGTCAGGTCGGCGCGCGGCCCGGGCCCGTTCTGTCTACCGCGGACAGCGTGCGGATTACCGTGTACGGCCGCGGCGGGCACGGCTCGATGCCCCAGGCCACCGTCGATCCGGTGGTGCTCGCCGCCATGATCGTGATCCGGCTGCAGACCGTGGTCTCCCGTGAGGTCGCGCCAACCGATTCCGCCGTGCTGACCATCGGCAGGATCGAGGCGGGAACCAAGAGCAACATCATCGGCGACCGCGCCATGCTGGAACTCAACCTGCGCACCTACAGCGAGCAGACCCGCACCAGGGTCCTCGACGCGATCCGGCGCATCGTCACCGCCGAATGCCGGGCGTCCGGCTCCCCGATGGATCCCGACTTCGAGCTGTTCGACCACTACCCGGCGACCGTCAACGATCCCGCGGTCGCGGAGCGGGTGCGCGCCGCGTTCGACGATTTCTTCGGCGACCGATCGTCCGAGCTGCCGCTGCAGGCCGCCAGCGAGGACTTCAGCGACATCCCGAGTGCGCTCGGGACGCCCTATTGCTACTGGGGTATCGGCGGCGTCGACCCCGACACCTATCGCAATGCGGTGAACGCGGGCCGCGTCAGCGAGGACATTCCGGTCAACCATTCCCCGACGTTCGCGCCTGTCATCCAGCCCACCCTCGACACCGGGACTCAAGCCCTGACGGTCGCCGCGCTGGCCTGGCTCGCGCCGCCATAATCGTGGGGCCACAACCGGCGCTCCACCACCAGACACACGCCGGTGCCGATCTTCAAGCTGCTCGTGGCCGCCGCTGCGGCGGTGCGGCACCATCGCCGGACTGAAGAACCGTTCGCCCGGCGCGGAAGCGCTCTGTCGGCGGCCCTGCTTGCGTCCGGAACGCCCCGATAGCATGGTCGTCGACCACCGACCTAGGAGAACCCACGGATGAGCGCCCCGGCAAACCCGTCCCCAGCAGGCCCTATCCGGGTGCCCGCCGGGACCACCGCCGCAGCCGCGGTGCGGGAGGCGGGGCTGCCGGGCCGCGGGGCGCCCGACGCGATCGTGGTGGTGCGCGACGCCGACGGCAAGCTGCGCGACCTGAGCTGGGTGCCCGGGGCCGACGCCGACGTCGTTCCCGTGCCGGCCAACACCGACGAGGGCCGCAGCGTCATCCGTCATTCGGCGGCGCACGTGCTGGCCCAGGCCGTCCAAAATCTGTTCCCGCACGCCAAGTTGGGCATCGGGCCGCCGATCACCGACGGCTTCTACTACGACTTCGATGTGGCCGAGCCGTTCACGCCCGAGGATCTGGACAAGCTGGAAAAGCGGATGCGCCAGATCGTCAAAGAGGGGCAGCTCTTCGAGCGCCGGGTCTACGAGTCCAAGGACCAGGCGCGCGCGGAGTTGGCGAACGAGCCCTACAAGCTCGAACTCGTCGACGACAAGTCGGGCGACCCCGACATCATGGAGGTCGGCGGCGACGAGCTCACCGCCTACGACAACCTCAATCCCCGCAGCCGGGAACGGGTCTGGGGGGACCTGTGCCGGGGTCCGCACATCCCGACCACCAAGCACATCCCGGCCTTCAAGCTGACCCGAAGCTCGGCCGCCTACTGGCGCGGCGACCAGAAAAACGCCAGCCTGCAACGCATCTACGGCACCGCGTGGGAGTCGCAGGAGGCGCTGGATCACCACCTCGAGCTGCTCGCCGAGGCGCAGCGCCGCGACCACCGCAAGCTGGGCACCGAGCTGGACCTGTTCAGCTTCCCCGACGAAATCGGTTCCGGGCTGGCGGTTTTCCACCCCAAGGGCGGCGTGGTGCGCAGGGAGCTGGAGGAGTATTCGCGGCGCAAGCACATCGAGGCCGGATACGAATTCGTCAACACCCCGCACATCACCAAGGCGCAGCTGTTCCACACCTCGGGGCACCTGGACTGGTACGCCGACGGGATGTTCCCGCCGATGCACCTCGACGCCGAGTTGAACGACGACGGGACGGTGCGCAAACCCGGGCAGGACTACTACCTCAAGCCGATGAACTGCCCGATGCACACGCTGATCTTCCGGTCGCGGGGGCGCTCGTACCGCGAGCTTCCGTTGCGGCTCTTCGAGTTCGGCACCGTGTACCGCTACGAGAAGTCCGGCGTGGTGCACGGGCTGACCCGGGCGCGCGGGTTCACCATGGACGACTCGCACATCTTCTGCACGCGCGAGCAGCTGCACGGGGAGCTGGCGTCGCTGCTGCGGTTCGTCCTCGAGCTGCTCGGCGACTACGGCCTGGAGGACTTCTATCTGGAGCTGTCCACCAAGGACCCGGAGAAATTCGTCGGCACCGACGAAATGTGGGAGCAGGCCACCAATTCCCTGGCCGAGGTGGCCGCCGAGTCGGGCCTGGAACTGGTTCCCGACCCCGGCGGCGCGGCGTTCTACGGCCCGAAGATCTCGGTGCAGGCCCGCGATGCGCTGGGCCGCAGCTGGCAGATGTCAACCATCCAGGTGGATTTCAACTTTCCGGAGCGCTTCGAGCTGGAGTACACCGCGCCGGATGGCACCCGCCAGCGGCCCGTGATGATCCACCGCGCCCTGTTCGGGTCGATCGAGCGGTTCTTCGGCATCCTCACCGAGCACTACGCGGGCGCGTTCCCGGCGTGGCTGGCGCCCGTGCAGGTGGTCGGCATCCCCGTCGCCGACGAGCATGTGCCTTATCTGGAAAGCGTTGCCGCGCAACTGAAGTCGCACGGCGTGCGGGTGGAGGTGGACGGCAGCGACGATCGGATGGCCAAGAAGATCGTGCACCACACCGGCCAGAAGGTGCCGTTCATGCTGCTGGCCGGCGACCGAGACGTCCAGGCGAAGGCGGTGAGCTTCCGCTTCGGCGACCGCACCCAGATCAACGGCGTGCCCCGCGACAGCGCCGTCGAAGCCATCGTGGCCTGGATCGCCGACCGCGAAAACGCCGTCCCCACAGCCGAACTCGTGAAGGTCACCGGCGGTGAGTGAACGCGAGGAACGCGCCGAGGACACCATCCTCGACACCGGTGTCGGCGAGGACGACCACCTGCAACGGCTGTGGACGCCGTACCGGATGACCTATCTGGCCGAAGCGCCGATGAAGCGCGACTCGTCGGGCAAGACCGAGCAGCCCTTCACCGACATCCCGCAACTGCCCGACGAGGAAGGCCTGGTGGTCGCCCGCGGCGAACTGGTGTACGTCGTCCTCAACCTCTACCCGTACAACCCGGGGCACCTGATGGTGGTGCCGTACCGGCGGGTGTCCGAACTCGAGGACCTCACCGCCGAGGAGAGCGCGGAGTTGATGGCCTTCATCCAGAAGGCGATTCGCGTCATCAAGAACGTGTCAAACCCGCACGGCTTCAACGTCGGCGTGAACCTGGGCACGTCGGCCGGCGGGTCGCTGGCCGAACACCTGCACGTGCACGTCGTGCCGCGCTGGGGCGGCGACGCGAACTTCATCACCATCATCGGCGGCGCGAAGGTGATCCCGCAGCTGCTGCGCGAAACCCGCCGGCTGCTGTCGACCGAGTGGGCCAAGCAGCAATGAGTCGCGCATGAGTAAGGTGCCGTTCCTGTCGCGGGCGGCGTTCGCGCGGCTCACCACCCCGACCGCCAGGGCGTGCCTGCGCATGGGGCTGACGCCGGACGCCGTCACGATCCTGGGCACCGTCGTCGCCGTGGCGGGGGCGCTGACGCTGTTCCCGATGGGCAAGCTGTTCGCCGGCACGCTGGTGGTCTGGTTCTTCGTGCTGTTCGACATGCTCGACGGCGCGATGGCCCGCGAGCGCGGGGGCGGCACCCGGTTCGGCGCCGTGCTCGACGCGACCTGCGACCGCGTCAGCGACGGCGCGGTGTTCTGCGGCCTGCTGTGGTGGATCGCGTTCGGCCTGCACGACAAGCCGCTGGTGGTGGCGACCCTGATCTGCCTCGTCACGTCGCAGGTCATCTCCTACATCAAGGCGCGGGCCGAGGCCAGCGGGCTGCGCGGCGACGGCGGCCTCATCGAACGCCCGGAGCGCCTGATCATCGTGCTGGTGGGCGCCGGCGTGTCGGACTTCCCGTTCGTCGCCTGGCCGCCCGCGCTGCCGGTGGCGATGTGGCTGCTGGCGGCGGCCAGCGTCCTCACCTGCCTGCAGCGGCTGCACACGGTGCGGACCTCGCCCGGCGCGACGGAGCGCATGCCGTGATTCCGGGCATGGGTTTGATCTCAGCGCCGCGCCGCCTGGTGTCCGGCACCGCGACCGACTGGACCTACGCGGCCGGCTGGATGGCCGTCCGGGCGATGCCGGAATTCGCCGCGCGCTCCGCGTTCGAGACCGGCGCCCGCTATGCCGCCCGCGGCGGCGGTCCGCAGCAGCTGCGCAAGAACCTGGCCCGCGTCATCGGCGTCACGCCGGCCGAGGTGCCCGACGAGCTGATGCGGGCCTCGCTGGTCTCCTACGCCCGCTACTGGCGGGAGGCGTTTCGCCTGCCGTCGATGGACCTGCGCGCGCTGGCCGGCGAGCTCGACGCCGCTTTCCGGGGGGCCGACAACCTGGACGCGGCGCTGACCACGGGCCGGGGCGCGATCTGCGCGTTGCCGCACAGCGGTAACTGGGACATGGCCGGCGTGTGGTTCACCCAGACGCGCGGCACCTTCACCACCGTCGCCGAGAGGCTCGAACCCGAGTCGTTGTACCGGCGCTTCCTGCGCTACCGCGAGAGTCTCGGGTTCCAGGTGCTGCCGCTGTCGGGAGGCGAGCGGCCGGCCTTCGAGGTGCTGTGCGACCGGCTGCGAGACAACCAATTGGTGTGCCTGATGGCCGATCGCGACCTCACCCGCACCGGCGTGCAGGTCGACTTCTTCGGCG
>NZ_LZIZ01000130.1:0-2480 GCF_001666915.1 Mycobacterium sp. E3339
GCCGCGGTCGTCGGCGTTTGGGTCTCGGTCAACGGGGTCTTGGTCGCCGTCGGTGGCGTCGTCGTCGTCACGTGCGGCGGTGTCGTCGTCGTGGTCGTCGGCGTCGAGCTGGTTTCCGTCGTGGTGGTTGGCGTGGTGGTGGACGGCCCCGAGGGAGTGGTCGTGGTGGTGGTGGTCGTCGTGGTGGTCGTGGTGGTCGTGGTCGTCGGCGTCGTGGTGGTGATCGTCGGCGGGTTGTACGGGGGGTAGGGAATGATGATCGGAATCGGCAGTGGCACAACGGGATTCGGGTTAGGAACGAAACCCGGGGTGCCCGGCGACACCGGCGCGACGGGGACGGCCGGCCCGGCGCCGCCCGGCGAGGTGCCCTGCGCGGGCAGGAGACCGTTGGCGTCCGGGATGACGCCGCCCTGGAAGCCGGCGTTGGGCTGGTCGACCGGCGGCGGTGGCACCGGCGCCTGCTGCTGCGTCGGCAAGAGCGGCATGAACTTGCCCGGGGCGGCGTTCTGGTGGCCCACCACCGGCTGTTGGCTCGCGGTGGGACGGACCGCGATCGCCACGGCGGCGGCCAGCGACGCGAAACCGATGACCGCGAAGGCGATCACGGCGTTGCCGACCAGCAGCGACCGGCGGCTCAGCCGCGTGGGGATGGCCTCGGTCTCGTCGTAGTCGTCGTATTCGGGGTCGTACTCGTCGCCCGCGAACGGCTCGGGCTCGTCGGCCATCGAATACGCCAGCTGGGGTTCCTCCGCGTGCGGCGGCGGCACCATCGTCGTCTCGTCACCGGTGGCCCGCACCGGGGAGATCGCGGTCTCGTCGCCGGCGAGCCCCACGGCCGGCGCCATGGCGGTGGCGTCGCCGGCCGACAGCGCCTGCGCCGCGACGATGGCCGCGCCACGGGCCAGGGCGAACTCGGGATCGTCGGCGACCTGCACCCGCATGGTCGACGCGTCGTGGAACCCCTCGGCCGCCCGGGCCAGCTCCGGGGAGGCGCCCACCAGGTACACCTCACCCGGCGCGTCCGGCCGGCCGCTGAGTTGGGCCATCATCGTGTTGAACGTCGCGGTCGCGTCGCCCGCGAGTGGCTCACTGGCCAGCACGGTCGGCGGGGCGTTCTGGTCATCGGCGGGCGCCGGCACCGACAGCGTCGCCGTCGCGTCGGTGATCACCAGCGCGGCCCCGGGCTGTCCGGCCGCGCGCATCAGCGCGGTCACCGCCTGCGACTCCGAGAGCACCGCGACGTTCGAGACGCCGGAATCTTCCAGGGCTTGGCGCAGCTGGCCGGCCCGCGGCTCGTCGCTCCAGCACACCCGGGTGCCCACCAGCCGGTGGTTCTCGTCGGCCAGCAGCCTATTGGTGCCGACCACCGTCTCGGCGAGTTTCCCGACCGGGTTCTCCTCGAGGTCGACGACGGATTGGTCGATCACGTCCGCGCCCGGCCCGACGAGCGCCAAGCGGGCAACCGGGCCCGTGACCGCGACCCCCAACACGACGTCCATCCCGGTTCTCCTTCGGCTGGCCACCCCACGGTCAGCAATGTCCCCGCATCATTACACTTGCGATACCGTTGGCAGTATCCGTTATTCGGGCGAACAACGTTTGCCTCTACCGCAGCGTAACCAGCTTCTCCAACGACAGGACGGTCGCAGGGGAATCTGCCACGGCGTCCGTCCTTGATTCCCGGGGGGCATGGTGAGCCAGAGCAGCGACGACGCCCCTACCGGCCCCATCCGGGAGCAGGCCCAGCAAACCACTCGCATCCCCAGGCCGCCCGCCGAGCCGGCCGGTGATTCGACGCGGCGCTGGCACGCCGTCAGCGACCTGACCGCCGCCGCGCTGCTCGTCGCCGCCGTGTTCCTGCCGTGGAATCTGTACTTCGGCGTCGGGATTCCCGGCAGCAGCGGCGCCCTGTTCGCGGTGTTGATCGGGGTCACCGCGCTGTCCCTCATCGCCGTCGCGGCGGCCGGTTCGTGGCGGTCGTCCGGCGCCCGGTTCAACCCGGCGACGACGGGCCGGCTGCGGCTGGCGCTCAATGTCCCCTACGCGCTGCTGGTGCTGGCGTTCGTCGGATTCGACGCCTTCGAGACCGTCCGCTTCGGCGGCACGGTGAACGTGCCGGGCGGCGTGGGGCCCGGGGCGTGGGTGGGCATCGCCGGCTCCCTGCTGAGCGCGCAAGCCGTAACCGCCGGCGCCCGCTCGGGACCGGTTCCCGAGGGCGACGAACACACCGCCTGGCTGAGGTCCGCCCGTCTCATCGGTTACGCGTCGATGGCGTTGGCGGTGCTCAGCTTCGGCTTCAACCTGTACTGGCGGGTGCGCTACGCGCTGCAAACCTCCGGCGACTTCGGCAAGCAGAACATCGACGTCATCGTCACGGCCGTGGTGTACGGCGTGGTCGCCTTGGTCGCCGTGCTGGTCGCCTCCCGGTGGTTGCTGCGCGGCACTAGGGCGGCCCGGCTGGCCACGGTCGCGCTCGGCGC
>NZ_LZIZ01000131.1:0-1242 GCF_001666915.1 Mycobacterium sp. E3339
CACGCTTTAGCGCGGCACTTTTCGCGCGCTAAAGCGTGTTCCGGCGGTGCTGAGAGAAACCGGCGGCTATCCGGCGACGAATCGGGCATGCGGCGGCGGCGTGCCCGGTCCGGGCCGGCTCGCAGCGTCGCCATGATGAACGCGGCGCGGGCCTTTTTCTGCGACCGGATTTTTAACCCGCCCCGAGGCTGACGCGCCCGGACCTTCGCGGGGCCGAGAATGGGCGGCGATCCGCCCGGCGTCCCGTTCCCGCAGGTAGGCGGGCGGCCCGCCACCGCGCGCATCCGCCCGGCGTCTCGTCGGCCACGCTCCCCGCCGCCCAGCGAAGGGCATGGTTGCCTTCCTGCCGGCCGCTCGCCGCCAGCGCCGCCGTCTCGCGGCGATCTAGCCTTCGCAAACGAGCGAATTCGCTTGAAACCAGCCAGCCAGACCACTCGCGAGGGAAACACATGTCGTTCGAACCGGGCGGTTCGTCAGGTGTTTGACTTCGGGGCGTTACCGCCGGAGGTGAATTCCGGGCGGATGTATGCGGGTCCGGGTTCGGGGTCGTTGATGGCGGCCTCGGCGGCGTGGGATGAGGTGGCCGCGGAGTTGGCGACGGCGGCCAGTGGGTATGGCTCGGTGGTTTCGGAGTTGACCAGTGGGCCGTGGGTGGGTCCGGCGTCGGCGTCGATGGTGGCCGCGGTGGTGCCGTTTGTGAGTTGGCTCTCGGCGATGTCGGGGTTGGCCGAGGAGACGGCCAGTCAGGGTCGGGCGGCCGCGGCGGCGTTTGAGGCGGCGTTTGCGATGACGGTGCCGCCGCCGGTGATTGCGGCGAATCGGGTGTTGTTGGCGACGTTGGTCGCGACGAACTTTTTTGGTCAGAACACCCCGGCGATCATGGCGACCGAGGCTCAGTACATGGAGATGTGGGCCCAGGACGCGGCGGCGATGTATGGGTATGCGGCGGCCTCGGCCACGGCCTCGGAGTTGACCCCGTTTGCCGCGCCGCCCAACACGACCACGCCTGATGGGTTGGCCGATCAGGCGTTGGCGGTGAGCCAGGCGGCCACTCAGCCGGCGGGCAACACCGCCCAGACGGTGGCCTCCAACGCCACCCAGGTCGCCGCGCTGGCACCGCAAGCCGCCGCCGTGCAGCAGGCCAGCACCGCCGCGACGACACCGCCCGGGCCGTTCACCTGGCTGACCAGCGCCATCCAGAACTTCCTGCAAAGCGGGTTGCCCACCCCCACGAACAACTAC
>NZ_LZIZ01000132.1:0-44260 GCF_001666915.1 Mycobacterium sp. E3339
ACCGCACGCTCGTTGCCGAGGATCAGCTCTGCGCGTCCCGGGCAACCGCGTGCCGCGGTTGGTACAGCAGCGCACGAACCAGCGGGCGCGGATCACCTCGTCGGCCACGCCCAGCGCCAGCGCCATGATCGACACCTGCGGGTTGACCTCCGGGCAGCTCGGCAGGATCGAGGCGTCGGCCACCCACACCCCGTCCACGCCGCGCAGCCGCCCCGTCTCGTCGACCGGGCAGAGCTGATCGTCGGCGCCGGCGGCCGCCGTGCCCGTCGGATGAAAAGCCGCCAGGTGCAGGCTTCTCGGGTCGCTGCGCCGCAACGCATCCTGCAGGGCGGGCAGCGACGTCACCGTCATCGCGCCGGGCAAACCGGTCAGCACCTCGCTCGCCCCGGCCGCGAACAACAGCCGGCCCATCGCCTCGAGTGCCACCACGAGCTTGCCGACGTCGGCGCGCGCGATGTTATAGCGCACCAGCGTCTCGCCGCGCACGGTGGACACCGAGCCGACGCCCCGATCGGCCACCATGGCGCCGAACGTCGCCACCCGGGGGGCCGCATCCAGCCAGCCGAGCAGCTCGGCACCGTAGCCCGGATACACCATCGAGCCCATCCCCGGCGGGGTGGAGGTCGCTTCGATGAGCACGCCGTGCGACTCGTGCAACTCGTGAACCGCGGCGCTTTGCAGCACGCCGTGCCAGGCCACCACGTCGTCCTCGAAGCGGCCCGCGAGCATGGTCGCCGGATGCAGCGCCAGGTTGCGGCCGAGCCGCGGGTGCGCGCCAAAGCCGCTGCGCCGCAACAACCCCGGCGTTTCGGTGGCGCCGGCCGCCACGATGACCGTGTCGGCCAGCACGTCCAGCGCGGTGCCGTCGGGCCGGCGGGCGCGCACCCCTCGTGCGCGCCCGTGCCCGTGCAGCACCCGCTCGACGCGGGCGTGGGAGATGATCCGCGTGCCCGAGGCGCACGCCTCGGGCAGCGCGTTGAGGTGCACGCCGAACTTGGCGTTGCGGGGGCAGCCGATCGCGCACTGGCAGCAGCCCTCGCAGCCCGGCGCGTTGCGCGGGATGGGCGCCGCCCGCCAGCCCAGCGTGGCGGCGGCCTCCAGCAGCAGCCGCCCGTTGTGGCCCATGACCTCCAGCGGCACCGGGGCAACCCGCAGCGTGCGTTCGACGTCGTCCAGGCGCGCGGCCAGCCGGTCGGAATCGGCCAGCGCGAGCCCGAATTCGTCGCGCCACCGCCGTTGCACGGCCGCCGGCGGGCGGTAGCAGGTGCCGGAGTTCACCACCGTGGTGCCGCCGACCGCCCGGCCGATGGGCAGCACCACCGACGGGCGGCCCAGGGCGACGGTGGCCCCCGCGCCGCGGTACAGCCCGGCGTAACGGTCGATCGGGTGGGTGGTGCGGAATTCCTCGACCGTCCACCGGCGCCCCTCCTCGAGGACGACGACGTCCAGGCCGGCCCGGCCCAGCGCGCGGGCCGCCATCGCCCCGCCGGCGCCCGACCCCACGATCACCGCGTCGGCGGTGACGACGGAGGCCTCATCGGCCGACGACACGATGTTCAGCGCGGCGTCGGGCCGGGCGGTCGCGTGCTGGCCGGCGTGCGAAATCAATTCCGTCGCATAGGTTTCCGCGCCGTTGGCCAGCAACACGATCGCCTTCATGGCCTCGACGGCCGCGCCGGCGTCCGGGCTCAGCGCGGCGACCCGGCGCAGGACCTGCTCCCGGCGGTCGGGGCCGAGCCGCGACAATGGCCGGCCGGTGGTGGCGTAGCTCGCCGCGGCCAGCGTGAACAACCCGGCGCGCACGGCCACGCGTGATGTCGTGGGCAGCTGCCGCAGGTAGCGCTCGACGCGGCCGGTCAGCTCGGGGGGCGTCGGGCCGCCGTACTCCTCCGGCAGCAGGGCGGTTCCGAACGAGGCGACCAGGCTCATGTCGTCCGCGCGAGCCGGCGGCCCAGCTTGATGAAGAACGGATAGGTGGCGAAGATGGCGGCGGCCGCCGCGTGCAGGGGCCAGTCCGCTTTGGCGGTGTTGACGCGGAAAACCCCGCTGTTCCACATGAAGTCGCGACCGTTGCGGGCGCGGAACGGCCGCCACAGCACCCCCAGTCCGGGGACGTTGTTGTACAAACCGAACGAGCCGCCGAAGAAGACGCCCAGCGTGGCGGCCTCGGCGGCGTCGCGCTGCTCGGCGGGCAGCCGCCGCTCGATCAGCAGGCCGGAGGCGAACAGCAGCGGTGGGTCGAGCAGAAAGCTCATGAAAGGATCCTTTCGTTGACCTCGGGTGCCGCGCGGCCGCGCAGGCCCACTTCGGCGTGCCCGGTGCCCAGCACCGACCACCGCCGGTCGTCGATCTCGATGTGGACGTCGGCCTGTTCGGTGTTGGTGCACACCGCTTTTCCGCCGTCGGGGTCGGTGTACTCCAGGCTCACGCACCGCTCCGCGGGCTGGTCCACGCGGATCAGGACCCGACGGCCGCCGATGCGGCCCTCCAGCTGCCAGTGCGCCAGCCCAAGGGTCGTCCGCATCCGCAGAGACGGCAAAGGGCTTGCGGGCCAATCCTTTCCGTCGATGCGAAACCGCACGAACGCCAGCGGGGCCAGCTTGTTCAGCCCCGGCCTATTGGAGACCGCCGCAACGACTTCCATGACGTCGCCGTTGCCCAGGTCGGCGTGGACCCAACCCCAGCGCTTGGCGTTGCCGTGCCCATAGATGTGCGCGACGCCGCCACGCCAGCCGTCGATGCGCGACGCGGTGCCGGCGACGGTCAGCGAGCCGGTGAAGTCGGCGGTGGGGGCGATGACGACCTGGGCGCCCGGCAACAGCTCGCGGTCCCAGGCCGCGCGGGGAAACGTCCACAGCGGTGCGCCGGTGTCCGTCCACGCCAGGTCCCAGGCGAGGGGCCCGGCGCGTCCGCTGAGCTGAGCGTCGCCCACCCGGACGCCTTCGGCGTCGAACCACCAGGGCCCGCTGGCGGGCCGGGTGGGCGCGGGACCGAACCGCTCGGTGCGGGGCGGGCCGTCGGGCGAAAACCAGGTGGCCCAGCCGTGCGCGTAGGCGTCGCCGGCGAGCGGGGCGACCGTCTCGCAGTGCACCCACAGCCCGGCGCGCGTCGCCGGATCCGACAGGGTGGCGTACCACACTTCCAGGCGGCCGGCCTTGCCGCGCCAGCGTGGATTCGCCGCCGATTGCGTGTCGCCGTCCATTGCTCAACCTCCCGAGGGTTAATCCACTATATTGGTTGAGCCAATGAACCAGTCAAATCCGCTGCGTCCGCCGGACCGCCAACGCGTCGACGAACAGATCGCCGCGTCGATCACCGACGCGATCCTCGACGGCGCGTTTCCGCCGGGCTCGGCCCTGCCGCCCGAGCGCGAGCTGGCCGAACAGCTCGGCGTCAACCGCACGTCGCTGCGCCAGGGCCTGGCCCGGCTCCAGCAGATGGGCCTGATCGAGGCCCGGCACGGCAGCGGCAACGTGGTCGCCGACCCGCAGGGGCTCACCCACCCCGCGGTGGTCGAGGCGCTGGTGCGCAAGTTGGGGCCGGAGTTTTTGGTGGAGCTGTTCGAGATCCGGGCGGCGTTGGGGCCGTTGATCGGGCGATCGGCGGCGCGACGGCGCGCCCCCGAGGATGCCGAGACGCTGCGCGCCGCGCTGGCCGCGGTCGGTGAGGCCGACAGCGCGGCGGCGCGCCAGGCCGCCGACCTCGCCTACTTCCGGGTGCTCATCCACCACAGCCGCAACCGCGCGTTGGGGTTGCTCTATCGCTGGGTCGAGCACGCCTTCGGCGGCCGCGAGCACCAGCTCACCGCGGCGTACGACGACGCCGCGCCGGTGGTGGCCGGGCTCACCGCGATCACCGAGGCCGTGCTGGCGGGCGACGAAGCGGGGGCCGCCGCGGCCGTCGAGGCGTACCTGCACGCCAGCGCGCAGCGAATGGTGTTGTCCTACAACAAAACCGAGGCTATTCCGCGAGGCGAGTCGCGGGATGAACCGCGATGAGGCCCAACTTGGCGCGGCGCTTGCACATGGCCGCCAGCTCCGCGTAGGCCTTGGCGCCGAGCAACTCGGTGAGCTCGTCGGCCATGCTCTCCCACACCTGCTTGGCGCCGACGTGGGCGCCCGGGTCACCCGTGCAGTACCAGTGCAGGTCGGCGCCCCCGGAACCCCAGCCGCGCCGATCGTATTCGGTGACAGTGGTTTTGAGGATCTCGGTGCCGTCGGGCCGCGTCACCCACTCCTGGCTGCGCCGGATCGGCAACTGCCAGCAGACGTCGGGCTTCATGGTCAGCGGCGCGACGCCCAGCTTGAGGGCCTTGCTGTGCAGCGCGCACCCGACCCCCCCGGGGAAGCCGGGCCGGTTCAAGAAGATGCAGGCGTCCTTGTGTTTGCGGGTGCGGTACTGGGCCTGCCCGTCGTGCTCGTCGAGTTCCAGGTATCCCTTGCGGCCCAAGCCCTTTTCGCGGAATTGCCAGTCGTCGTCGGTCAGGTGCTGCACCGCGTCGTCGAGCCGGGCGCGGTCGTCGTCGTCGGACAGGAACGCCCCGTGCGAGCAGCAGCCGTCGTCCGGGCGGCCCGCCACCGTGCCATGGCAGGCGGGGGTGCCGAACACGCACGTCCACCGCGACAGCAGCCAGGTGAGGTCGGCCTCAATCAGGTGCTCCGGATTGTCCGGGTCGTAGAACTCCACCCACTCACGGGCGAAGTCCAGCTCGACCTCTTGTCCCGGCTCAGGGTAGGAATTCGCCACGGCGTCCACGTTAGACGACGCATCCGGCTCTTCGACCCGCTGACACTCGGGGCCCGACCGAACATCGTCGGCAACTTCCTTTGCGGGCCGCACGCGGGGTCCGCCCATATCCGACTAGGTTGTTTTCCGTGCGATTGGGCGTTCTCGACGTGGGCAGCAACACAGTTCATCTGTTGGTGGTTGATGCGCACCGTGGTGGGCATCCCACGCCCATGAGTTCGACGAAGGCCACCCTGCGGCTGGCCGAGTCGATCGACAGCTCGGGCAAGATCACCAAGCGCGGCGCCGAGAAGCTGATCTCCACGATCGACGAGTTCGCCAAGATCGCCGACAGCTCCGGCTGCGCCGAGTTGATGGCCTTCGCGACCTCCGCGCTGCGCGACGCGGTGAACTCCGACGACGTGCTGACCCGCGTCCGCAAGGAAACCGGCGTCGAACTGGAGGCGCTGAGCGGGGTCGACGAGTCGCGCCTGACCTTCCTCGCGGTGCGCCGCTGGTACGGGTGGAGCGCGGGGCGGATCATCAACCTCGACATCGGCGGCGGCTCGTTGGAGATGTCCAGCGGCGTCGACGAGGAGCCGGAGGTGGCGCTGTCGCTGCCGCTGGGCGCCGGCCGGCTGACCCGCGAGTGGCTGCCCGACGACCCACCCGGGCGGCGCCGGGTGGGGATGCTGCGGGACTGGCTGGACGCCGAGCTCGCCGAGTCCGCCGTGACGATGCTGGAAGCCGGCGCTCCGGACCTGGCGGTGGCGACGTCGAAGACGTTTCGCTCGCTGGCGCGGCTCACCGGTGCGGCCCCGTCGGCCGACGGGCCGCGGGTGAAGCGGACGCTCACAGCAAACGGCCTCAGGCAACTCATATCTTTCATCTCTAGGATGACGACCGCCGACCGGGCAGAACTGGAAGGAGTGAGCGCCGAGCGGGCGCCGCAGATCGTGGCGGGTGCGCTGGTGGCGGAGGCGAGTATGCGAGCGCTGTCGATCGAATCGGTGGATATCTGCCCGTGGGCATTACGGGAAGGTCTCATCTTGCGCAAACTCGACAGCGAAGCCGACGGAACGCCCCTCATGAAGCGATCCGTGCGCGATGCTGGAGGCCAGGCAGGTGATCGGGACGGCAACCGATCGAGAGGCGACAAAGCATGACCGGACCACACTCCGAGACCGAGAGCGCGGGCACTCGGCCGATCTCGGTGGCCGAACTTCTGGCCAGGAATGGAACCATCGGCGCCCCGGCGGTCACCCGGCGCCGCCGCCGCCGCCGCGGTGACAGCGACGCGGTGACCGTCGCAGAGCTGACCGGCGAGATTCCGGTCATCTCCGACGACGACGAGGACCCCCGGACCGCCGAGCAACCGAGCGCCGAACCCGTCGCCACCGCCCCGCAGCAGCAAACCGAAGCCAAGCCCGCCACCGCGTACTGGTCGCAGCCGGAGCCGCGCTGGCCCAAGTCGCAGCCGAAGAAGCCGTCCGGACCGGAGCGCAGCGAGTACCCGCGCCCGCTGAGCCATGCCGAGGCGACGAACGGCACCGGCCAATCCGGCGCCGAGGACATGAATCCCGACCCGCTGGACCATTACAGCGACCTCCCGGTCGACGTGATGGATTCGGAGGTGCGCGAGGCCGAAACCGCGCAGGAGGATTCCGCGTACGTGCGCTCCTACCTGCAGACGGAGACCGACGAGGCCGAGGAGGACGTCGACCCGCTGGCCGCCGGATACGTGCCCGAGGAGGACCTCGACGAGACGAGGCACGCGGACGCGGCCACCGACACCCACGCGCCCGGCCGGTTCGAGGGGATCTGGCGCGGCAGCCTGGTCGTGTTCCAGTCGATCCTGGCCGTCGCTTTCGGCGCGGGATTGTTCGTCGCCTTCGACCAGTTGTGGCGCTGGAACAGCATCGTGGCCCTGGTGCTCTCGGTGCTGGTGATCCTGGGCCTGGTGGTCGGCGTCCGGGTGGTGCGCAAGACCGAGGACATCGCCAGCACGTTGATCGCGGTCGCGGTGGGGGCGTTGATCACCCTGGGCCCCCTGGCGCTGTCGCTGCAGTCGGGCTAGGCGGACCCGGGACCACACAGACCGTTGCGCCCAGCTATCAAAGTCGGACTCTCAACGGCTTCGGTGTACCCATTGCGGGCCGAGGCCGCGTTCGAGTACGCCGCCCGGCTCGGCTACGACGGGGTCGAGCTGATGGTGTGGGCAGAAACGGTCAGTCAGGACATCGACGCCGTGGCCAAACTGTCCCGGCGCTATCGGGTACCGGTGCTGTCCGTGCACGCGCCCTGCCTGCTGATCTCGCAACGGGTGTGGGGCGCCAACCCGATCCCCAAGCTGGACCGCAGCGTGCGCGCCGCCGAGCAGCTCGGCGCGCAGACCGTCGTCGTGCACCCGCCGTTTCGTTGGCAGCGGCGCTACGCCGAGGGCTTCAGCGAGCAGGTCGCGGCGCTGGAGGCCTCGAGCGACGTGATGGTCGCGGTGGAAAACATGTTCCCGTTCCGCGCGGACCGGTTCTTCGGATCGGGCCAGTCGCTGGAGCGGATGCGCCGGCGTGGCGGCGGCCCGGGCCCGGCCATCTCGGCGTTCGCGCCCTCCTACGACCCGCTGGACGGCAACCACGCGCACTACACGCTGGACCTGTCCCACACCGCGACCGCGGGCAGCGATTCGCTGGACATGGCCCAACGGATGGGCGACGGGCTGGTCCACCTGCATCTGTGCGACGGCAGTGGTCTGCCCGCCGACGAGCACCTGGTGCCCGGGCACGGCACCCAGCCAACCGCGGAGGTCTGCCAGATGCTGGCCGGCAGCCACTTCGGCGGCCACGTCATCCTGGAGGTGTCCACGTCCAGCGCGCGTTCGGCCAACGAGCGCGAAAGCATGCTCGCCGAATCGCTGCAGTTCGCCCGCACGCACCTGCTGCGCTGATCAATCCAGGAGACCATGAACGCGTTATTCACCACCGCGATGGCATTGCGGGAGGTTGACCCCGGCGTCTTTGAAGGCGAGCTCAACAAGCACTGGACCATCGGCCCGAAGGTGCACGGCGGCGCGATGCTGGCGCTGTGCGCCAACGCCGCCCGCAGCGCCTGCGGCGGACCGTCGGCCGGCTTCGAGGCGGCCCAGCAGCCGGTCGCGGTGTCGGCGAGCTTCCTGTGGGCCCCCGACCCGGGGCCGATGCGGCTGGTGACCTCGATCCGCAAGCGTGGCCGGCGGATCAGCGTGGTCGACGTCGAGCTCACCCAGGGCGACCGCACCGCGGTGCACGCCGTGGTCAACCTCGGTGAGCCGGAGCACTTTCCGCCCGACGGTGACGCCAAGCCGTTGCTGTCGGCCAACCCCGTGGTGGGCCTGATGGCGCCCGAGCCGCCCGACGACGTCGCGCCAATCGGGCCCGGCCACCCGCTGGCCGGCCTGGTGCACCTCGGCGAGGGCTGCGACGTGCGACCGGTGTTGTCGACGCTCGGGCCGACGGCCGACGGGGGACCGCCGGTGATCCAGATGTGGGCGCGCCCCCGGGGCGTGGCGCCGGACGCGCTGTTCGCGCTGATGTGCGGGGACCTGTCCGCGCCGGTGACCTTCGCGGTGGAGCGCACCGGCTGGGCGCCCACCGTCCAGCTGACCGCCTTCCTGCGCGGCTTGCCCGCCGACGGGTGGCTCCGGATCATCGCGACCTGCACCGAAATCGGTCATGACTGGTTCGACGAGGACCACACCGTCGTCGACAGTCTGGGCCGCCTCGTCGTGCAGGCCCGCCAACTGGCGCTGGTCCCTGCCGCCGGGTAGCCGCCGGTGTCTGCGATGCTGTCGGGCATGGCAAGAATCGCGATCATCGGTGGCGGCAGCATCGGGGAGGCACTGCTGTCGGGTCTGCTGCGCGCGGGCCGGCAGGTCAAAGACCTGGTGGTGGCCGAGCGGGTGCCGGAGCGCGCCGAGTATCTGGCAGCCACCTATTCGGTGCTGATCACCTCGGTGGCCGACGCGGTGGAGAACGCGTCCTTCGTCGTGGTGGCGGTGAAGCCGGGCGATGTCGAGCCGGTGATGGCGGAGCTGGCCAAGGCGGCCGCCGCGGCCGAGACCGACAGCGCCGAGCAGGTGTTCGTCACCGTCGCGGCCGGAATCGGCCTCTCGTACTTCGAGTCGAAGCTGCCCGCCGGGACGCCGGTGGTGCGCGCCATGCCCAACGCGGCGGCGTTGGTCGGCGCGGGGGTGACCGCCCTGGCCAAGGGCCGGTTCGTCACCGTCCCGCAGCTCGAGGGGGTCTCGGCCCTGTTCGACTCCGTCGGCGGCGTGCTGACCGTGCCGGAAGCCCAGATGGACGCGGTGACCGCGCTTTCCGGGTCGGGCCCGGCCTATTTCTTCTTGATGGTCGAGGCCCTGGTGGACGCCGGGGTGGCCGCCGGTCTGAGCCGCGAGGTGGCCACCGACCTGACCGCGCAGACCATGGCCGGGTCGGCGGCCATGCTGCTGGAACGGATGGACGCCGAGCGGCGACCGGCCGAGGGGGAGGCGCCGGGGTTGCGGGTGGACGCCACCGCGACCCAGCTGCGGGCCACCATCACCTCACCCGGGGGAACCACCGCCGCCGGGCTGCGCGAACTGGAACGGGGCGGCCTGCGCGCGGCCGTGGATGCGGCGGTTCAGGCCGCCAAAATGCGCTCTGAGCAGCTAAGAATTACATCGGAGTAATCCAAGATTTTTGAACTGATTGTCCCCCACCAGTACCAGTAACCCCATTAGTCCCGCTATTCTCCTCTTTGTATGCACGTGTGGGTGCCAGCGGAGGGGAAGCCGCTGGCATTGCGGGTGCCTGACACGATTGGGTTGCGATGACGTCTACGAACGGGCCATCGGCGCGCGATTCTGCTGGTAAGCGGGACACCGGTTCCGGCGAGGGCCAGCAGGGCAGGACACAGTTCTTGACCGTCGCCGAGGTGGCGGCGTTGATGCGGGTCTCCAAGATGACGGTGTACCGGCTGGTGCACAACGGCGAGCTGCCCGCGGTCCGCGTCGGGCGGTCTTTCCGCGTGCACGCCAAGGCGGTGCACGACATGTTGGAGACGTCCTACTTCGACGCGGGCTGAGACGAAACCGGCCGCCCGCTGACTGCGCGCGGCCGGCCATGCGCGCTCCGCTGCGGACGCCGACGCCGGTTTGGTGTTCGGTGCGTCCCGCCGGGTAAAGTGTCCGGGTCAATCGGAGCAAGCAGGTCACGGGTCAGATAGCGGAGTTCATGGGTTCAGTAATCAAGAAGCGGCGCAAGCGCATGTCGAAGAAGAAGCACCGCAAGTTGTTGCGCCGCACCCGGGTGCAGCGCAGAAAACTCGGTAAGTAGGGCCCGCCCGCGGCGTCCTGCTGCGGTCTCTGAAGAGTCGATAGGCTGTTTGGGTGGATCAGTCGAGTGGGGATGGCGCCGGAAACGGCGGCACCGCGAGCAACACGGTGCATTACCCCAAGGTTGTGCTGGTCACCGGGGCGTGCCGGTTCCTGGGCGGCTACCTGACCGCTCGGCTCGCGCAGAATCCGATGATCAACGCGGTCATCGCGGTGGACGCGATCGCGCCCAGCAAAGACATGCTGCGCCGGATGGGCCGCGCGGAGTTCGTTCGGGCCGACATCCGTAATCCCTTCATAGCCAAGGTGATTCGCAACGGCGATGTCGACACGGTGGTACACGCGGCGGCCGCCTCGTACGCGCCCCGCTCCGGCGGCACCGCGGCGCTGAAGGAAATCAACGTGATGGGCGCGATGCAGCTGTTCGCGGCCTGTCAGAAGGCGCCTTCCGTGCGCCGCGTCGTGCTCAAGTCGACGTCGGAGGTGTACGGCTCCAGCGCGCACGATCCGGTGATGTTCACCGAGGACAGCACCAGTCGCCGGCCCCTGCGCGGCGGCTTCGCCAAGGACAGCCTCGACATCGAGGCCTACGCCCGCGGCCTGGGGCGGCGCCGGCCCGACATCGCCGTGACGATCCTTCGCTTGGCTAACATGATCGGGCCGGCGATGGACACCACGCTGTCGCGCTACCTGGCCGGGCCGCTGGTGCCCACGATGTTCGGCCGCGACGCGCGACTGCAGTTGCTGCACGAGCAGGATGCGTTGGGCGCGCTGGAGCGCGCGGCGATGGCCGGCAAGGCCGGCACCTTCAACGTCGGCGCCGAGGGCATCATCATGCTGTCGCAGGCGATCCGCCGGGCTGGCCGTATTCCGTTGCCAGTGCCCGGTTTTGGCGTCTGGGCGCTGGATTCACTGAGACGGGCTAACCGTTACAACGAGATCAGCCGCGATCAATTCGCCTACCTGAGCTACGGCCGGGTCATGGACACCACCCGGATGCGGACGGAACTCGGCTACCAGCCGAAATGGACGACCGCCGAGGCGTTCGACGACTACGTCCGCGGCCGTGGCATGACTCCCATTATCGACCCGCATCGGGTACGCTCCTTGGAAAGTCGCGCCATATCCTTAGCCCAGCGCTGGGGTAGCCGAAATCCAAGTTCGTGGGGTGGGGTCAGGTAGGAATCGTGGCGGGTGAAACCAGAGCGAATGTCATTCCACTGCACACGAATCGGGGTCGGGTAGCGGCGCGTCGGAGATCCGATCAGCGCGCGGAGTCTGCTGGCCAGCATCCTTCCTTGCTTTCGGACCCGCACGGCCGGGCGTCGGCGGAGGAGATCGCCGCCGTCGTCCGCGAGATCGACGAGCACCGCCGCGGCACGGGCGCCGGCTCGGCCGACGTACCCCTCAACGAACTCGCGCAGCGGGTCGCCGCGGTGGCCGGCTTCCTGCGGCAGCGGATCACCGGCGACTACAGCGTCGACGAGTTCGGCTTCGATCCGCACTTCAACAGCGCGATCGTCCGGCCGTTGCTCCGGTTCTTCTTCCGGTCGTGGTTCCGGGTCGAGGTCAGCGGCGTCGAGAACCTGCCCAGCGAGGGGGCCGCGTTGGTGGTGGCCAACCACGCCGGCGTGCTGCCGTTCGACGGCCTGATGCTTTCGGTGGCGGTTCATGACGAGCATCCCGCGCAGCGGGACCTGCGGCTGCTCGCCGCCGACATGGTGTTCGACCTGCCCGTGGTGGGCGAAGCCGCCCGCAAGGCGGGCCACACCATGGCCTGCACCACCGACGCGCACCGGCTGCTCGCCGCCGGCGAACTGACGGCCGTGTTCCCCGAGGGCTACAAGGGACTGGGCAAGCGCTTCGAGGACCGCTACCGGCTGCAGCGCTTCGGCCGCGGTGGCTTCGTCACGGCGGCGCTGCGCACCAAGGCGCCCATCATCCCGTGCTCCATCATCGGTTCGGAAGAGATCTACCCGATGCTGACCGATGTGAAGCTGCTGGCCAGACTGTTCGGCCTGCCGTATTTCCCGATCACGCCGCTGTTCCCACTGGCGGGGCCGGCGGGCCTGGTCCCGCTGCCCTCGAAGTGGCGCATCGCGTTCGGCGAGCCGATCTACACCAGCGACTACGCCGCCTCCGACGCCGACGACCCGATGGTCACCTTCGAGGTGACCGACCAGGTTCGCGAGACCATCCAGCAGACGCTGTACCGGTTGCTCGCCGGCAGGCGCAACATCTTCTTCGGCTGAGCTCTTCGTTTCCCGGCCCGGCCCGTTTCGCTTTCCGGGCCTCGCCGACGCGAAAACGCCCCGGAGCCAACGGCTTCCGGGGCGTTTGTCGCTCGAACTATTTGACCATCGTGAACTGGCAGACGTTCGTGTAGCCGTCGCGGAACAGGTCCGAGCAGCCCCGCAAGTACTTCAGGTAGATGTCGTAGGTCTCCTGGCCCTTCAGGGCGATCGCCTCTTCCTTGTGCGCCTCGAGGGCATCGCCCCAGGCCGTCAGCGTCGGCACGTAGTTCTTGCCGATGAAGTGGTGTCGCTCGATCTTGAAGCCCGCGTCCGTCGCGTACTTGTCGACCAGGTCGACCTGGGGCAGCTTTCCGCCCGGGTAGATCTCCTTGAGGATGAAGCTGATGAACCGCAGCAGGGTCATGTTCACCTGCAGGCCCATCTTCTTGCCCTCTTCGGCGCTGGGCACCACGATCGAGTGCAGCAGCATGCGGCCGTCGTCGGGCAGCAGGTCGTAGTACTTCTTGAAGAAGGTGGCGTACCGCTCGTATCCCGCGTCACCGGCGCCGTCGGCGAAGTGCTCGAACGCTCCCAGCGACACGATGCGGTCGATGGGTACGTCGCCGGGGAATTCCTCCCAGCCCTGGATCCGCACCTCCTTGCGGCGCGGGCTGTCCATCTTCTCGAACTCGGCCACGCAATGGGCGTACTGGTTTTCGCTGAGCGTCAGGCCGATGACGTTGACGTCGTACTCGTCGACGGCGTGCCGCATCGTCGAACCCCACCCGGAGCCGATGTCGAGCAGCGTCATGCCCGGTTCCAGGTTGAGCTTGTCGAGGGCGAGCTTGCGCTTGGCGTACTGCGCCTCTTCGAGCGTCTTGGTCAGGTTTTGCGGGTCCGGATTCTCGTCGAAGTAACCGCAGCTGTACGTCATCGACGGGTCAAGCCAAAGCTTGAAGAATTCGTTTGATTTGTCGTAGTGCGACCGAACCTTCTCGACCGGCGGCTTCAGTTGGGTGCTGCCCGTTTCCCCCTGTGACGTCATGGATTCGAACCTACTTTCCCGCTGAGATTGACGCGACTGCCGCGACGGTGGCTTCGTGGTCGGCTTCGTGGTGGGCGGCTTCTCCCAGCATCGTGACTGTACTGGTGATCACCGGTTTGCCCTCGGCGTCCGTGACCTCGCTGCGGATTTCGGTGATCACGGCGCCATGGGACTCAATGACCGAGTCTAGATAAGTGTCGAAGTAAAGCCTATCCCCGGCGACGATCGGCCGGTGGAACTTGAATTTCTGGTCGCGGTGCATGACCCGCGCGATGTTGATCGGGATGCTGAACTTGGTGAAGATCTCCAGCTGCACGCGCCGACCCGCGATGGCGAGGAATGTGGGCGGGGCCACCAGCCCGTCATATCCAGCCTCGGCGGCGTCGGCCTCGTTGAAGTGCGTCGGATGGTCGTTGCTGATGGCGAGCGCGAACTCCCGGATCTTCTCGCGGCCGACCAGGAAGTAATCCGGAGCCCGGTAATGGCTGCCGATGAGCCCTTCGGCTCCTTTGGGGATTGTCATACCGCTGTCGCTCTCCGCTTCGAATAGGTCTCAGCGGCGCAGCCTATCAGCGGGATTGCCGCCGGGATGCCACCGCGGCCAGTGCCCCGCCGGCAGCCCCCAGCGCCAGCGCCGACGGCACCCCGATCCGCGCGGCCTTGCGGGCGGTGCGAAAGTCGCGGATCTCCCAGCCGCGTTCGCGCGCCAGGGTGCGCAGGCGCGCGTCGGGGTTGATCGCGACGGCGGTGCCCACCAGCGAGAGCATCGGCACGTCGTTGAAGCTGTCGGAGTACGCCGTGCAGCGCTTGAGGTTGAGCCCCTCCCGGATGGCCAGCGATCGCACGGCGTGCGCCTTGCCGGTGCCGTGCAGGATCTCGCCGACGAGCCGGCCGGTGAACACGCCGTCGACCGACTCCGCGACGGTGCCCAGGGCGCCGGTCAGGCCGAGCCGCCGCGCGATGGTCGCCGCGAGTTCGTACGGGGTGGCGGTGATCAGCCAGACCTGCTGGCCGGCGTCGAGGTGCATCTGCGTGAGTTCGCGGGTGCCGGGCCAGATCTTGTCGGCGATGATCTCGTCGTAGATCTCCTCACCCAGGGCCACCAGCTGCTCGACCGATCGGCCCTCGATGAAGGCGAGCGCTTTGCGGCGGCCGGCGGCGACGTCGTTGCTGTTCTCCTTGCCGAGGACCTGGAATTTGGCCTGGGCATAGATGAAGCCGAGCACGTCGCGATAGGTGAAGTAGTTCCGCGCCGCGAGCCCGCGACCGAAGTGCACCGCCGAGGAGCCCTGCACCAGGGTGTTGTCGACGTCGAAGAAGGCGGCCGCGGTCAGGTCGATCGGCGGCTGCGGGCGGTCCTCGCCGGCGGTCTCGGCCTGCAGGCCCTCCAGCGCGCGGGCGGCGCTGGCGTCGGCGGCCAGCGATTCCAAGTCGGCGCGACTGACGTCGCCGTTGACCGGGTCAGAGGAAGTCATCGCCAAACCTCCTAGATCGCTGTGTTGCCTGGCGACCCAGTGGGTCCCGGTACTCAACCCTATCCGGCGGGGGGTGGGGGAGGCGCAGCCGAAGGCGCCGAGCGGAGTCTCTTTGCACTCAGTCGCGGAGGTGCGCGATGGTCGACAAACCGGTCCTCACACGCCGGCGGCGCCATGTGCTCACGACCACATGCCGAGATTCGTCGACATCGCGCCCGTGTAGTTGCCGTGCGCGGTCGTGGCCACCTTCTCGAGTTGCGCCAGCGCCTCGCGCATCATCGCCTCGCCGCGCACCCAGTGCCGGTGCGCCTCGGCGTGGGCCGCTGCGGCCTCGCCCGTCCACACGGCGTGCAAATGCGTTACCCGCGAATCGATTTCGGCGATCATGTCCTCGGCGTAGCGCTGAAAGCCCGCCATCCGCTGCACCGCATCGGCCAACGCCTGCGGATCCACCCGAAACGCCTCAGCCACCACGCACCGCCCGCTCCGCTTGGGCCGACCGGGCCTCGTTGGCCGCATACGCACCGCCGGCTTCGCCCACCAGGTGCGCCAGCATCGACAACCCGAGCTCCACTTCGCGGGCGCCCCGATGCCACAGCCCCCACGCCGCCCCGTACGCGGTACCCGACTCGCCCTGCCAGCCGCCCAACAACCGTCCCACCTGATCGTCCAGCTGGGCGAGCTGGCCCGAAAGTTGCTCGGCCGCACCGCTGAGCGATGTGGCGGCGTCCCGCATCACCGCGGGATCAACCCGCACTGTCGCCTCGGCCATGAGCGGAACATAACGCCTGGTAAATAGGCCCACAAGTCACCGATGCCAGACTGGTGCCCATGACCGAAGCGACCGGCCGCCCGCGGGTGGAACTCCTGACCCGCGACGGCTGCACCATCTGCGAACGGGTGCATGCCCGGCTGGGCGAACTGGCGGCCGAGCTGGGCTTCGAGCTCTCCGCCACCGACGTCGACGCCGCCGCGGCGGCGGGCAACCCGGCGCTGCGGGCGGAGTTCGGCGACCGGCTGCCCGTGATCCTGCTCGACGGCCGCGAGCACAGCTACTGGGACATCGACGAGGCGCGGCTGCGCACGGATCTCGGGAGATGAGGGCCACCGGGCAATTATTTGGTAGCCCACCTGTTAAACGATTACCGTGGAAACCAGTTCGATTACTGGAGAAAGCAAGGGAGCTGGCCAGGTGATGCTGCCGTGAGCGTCTTGCTTTTCGGGGTTTCGCACCGCAGTGCGCCGGTCTCCGTCCTGGAACAGCTCACCATCGACGAATCCGATCAGGGCAAGATCGTCGACCGGGTGCTGCAGTCGCCGCTGGTGACCGAGGCGATGGTGCTCTCGACGTGCAACCGGGTCGAGGTCTACGCCGTGGTGGACGCGTTCCACGGCGGGTTGGCCGCGATCGGGCAGGTGCTGTCGGATCACTCCGGAATGTCGATGGGGGACCTGACCAAATACGCGTACGTCCGCTACAGCGAGGCCGCCGTCGAGCACCTGTTCGCGGTGGCCAGCGGGCTGGACTCCGCCGTGGTGGGTGAGCAGCAGGTGCTCGGCCAGGTGCGCCGCGCGTACGCCACCGCGGAAACCAATCGCACCGTCGGCCGGGTGCTGCACGAACTGGCCCAGCGGGCGCTTTCGGTGGGCAAGCGGGTGCACTCCGAGACCGCCATCGACGCCGCCGGCGCGTCGGTGGTGTCGGTCGCCCTCGACATGGCCGAGCGCCGGCTGGGCGGCCTGGAGGGCAAGACCGCCGCGCTGGTCGGCGCCGGCGCGATGGGCGCCCTGGCCGCGGCCCACCTGACCCGGGCCGGCGTCCGGCACGTGCACGTGCTGAACCGGTCGTCGTCCCGGGCGCAGCGACTGGCCCGCAAGATCCGCGAATCGGGTGTGCAGGCCGACGCGATGTCACTCGACCGCTTGGCCGAGGCGGTGGCGGACGCCGACGTCATGGTCAGCTGCACCGGCGCGGTGAGCCCGGTGGTCACCCTCGCCGACGTGCACCACGCGTTGGCCGCCGCGCGCCGCGACGAGTCGACGCGTCCGCTGGTGATCTGCGACCTGGGCATGCCGCGCGACGTCGACCCCGCGGTCGCGGGCTTGCCGGGGGTGTGGGTGGTCGACGTGGATCGCGTGCAGCACGAGCCGTCGGCGCACGCCGCCGCCTCCGATGTGCACGCCGCGCGCCACATCGTGGCGGCCGAACTCGCCGCCTACCTGGCGGGGCAGCGGATGGCCGAGGTCACCCCGACCGTGACCGCGCTGCGCCAGCGCGCCGCCGACGTGGTGGAGGCGGAACTGCTGCGGCTGGACAACCGGCTGCCCGGCCTGGAAAGCGCCCAGCGCGAGGAGGTGGCGCGCACCGTGCGGCGGGTGGTGGACAAGCTGCTGCACGCGCCCACCGTGCGGATCAAACAACTCGCCAGCGCCCCGGGCGGCGACAGCTACGCCGAGGCGTTGCGCGAACTCTTCGAACTCGACCAGACCGCCATTGACTCGGTGGCCGCCGTCGCCGCGGGCGAATTGCCCGTTGTGTCAACGGGATTCGACGCCGGAACCCAAGAAGTGGCCGAGTAGCCGATTGGCGAACGTGATCCGGATAGGCACCCGGGGCAGCCTCTTGGCCACCACCCAGGCCGGCGTGGTCAGGGACGCCTTGATCGCCAACGGCCACCCCGCGGAGTTGGTGATCATCACCACCGCCGGTGACCGCTCGTCGGCGCCCATCGAGACCCTGGGCGTCGGGGCCTTCACGACCGCGCTGCGCGAGGCCATCGACGACGGCCGGGTGGACGCCGCGGTGCACTCGCACAAGGATTTGCCGACGGCGGACGACCCGCGGTTCACCATCGCGGCGATACCGCCGCGCAACGACCCGCGCGACGTGGTCGTGGCCCGCGACGGGCTGGTGCTCGGGGAGTTGCCGCCGGGTTCGCTGGTGGGCACGTCGTCCCCGCGCAGGGCCGCGCAGCTTAGAGCATTGGGTCTCGGTTTGGAAATCCGCCCCCTACGAGGCAACCTAGATACCAGGTTGAACAGGGTAAGCAGTGGTGATCTTGACGCGATCGTGGTGGCTCGGGCCGGACTGGCCCGGCTCGGTCGCCTCGACGATGTCACCGAGACGCTAGAGCCGGTGCAGATGTTGCCAGCACCGGCTCAGGGCGCGCTCGCCGTCGAATGCCGCGCCGGTGACGATCTGGCGGCGGTGCTGGCGGAGTTGGACGACGCCGACACGCGCGCGTCGGTCACCGCGGAGCGAGCCCTGCTGGCCGAACTGGAGGCCGGTTGTTCCGCACCGGTGGGCGCGATCGCCGAGGTGGTCGAGTCCATCGATGAGGACGGCCGGGTCTTCGACGAGCTGTCGCTGCGCGGTTGCGTGGCGGCGCTGGACGGGTCCGACGTGATCCGCGCATCCGGGATCGGCTCCGCCGACCGGGCGCGAGAGCTGGGGGTCTCGGTCGCCGCAGAGTTGTTCGAACTCGGCGCCCGAGAACTCATGGCCGAGGCGCGGCAGGACCCTGCACGAGGAAATTAATCGCGAGTGACGTGGGAGCGACAATGACGACGCGAGGGCGTAAGCCGAGACCCGGCCGCATCACGTACGTGGGTTCCGGGCCCGGCGATCCGGGACTCTTGACCACCCGGGCCGCCACGGTTTTGGCGAACGCCGCCCTGGTGTTCACCGACCCCGACGTGCCGGAGGCGGTGCTGGCGCTGATCGGCAAGGACCTGCCACCGGTTTCCGGCCCGGCACCCGCCGATGCCCCGGCCGGCAACAGTGACGCCGCCACCGGCCCGGACCAACCCGCGGTGATATCGGCCGGCCCCGATGTGCGCCCGGCCCTCGGCGAGCCCGCCGAGGTGGCCAAGACGCTGACCGCCGAGGCCCGCGCCGGCGCCGATGTGGTGCGGCTGGTGGCCGGCGACCCGCTGACGGTCGACGCGGTCATCACCGAGGTGAACGCCGTCGCGCGCAGCCACCTGCACCTCGAGATCGTGCCCGGCCTGGCCCCCACCGGCGCCGTGCCCACCTACGCGGGGCTCCCGCTGGGCTCGTCGCACACCGTCGCCGACGTGCGCGACCCACACGTCGATTGGGACGCTCTGGCCGCGGCGCCCGGCCCGCTGATCCTGCAGGCCACCACCTCGCATCTGGCCGACGCCGCGCGCACCCTCATCGAGCACGAGCTGGCCGAGACCACCCCGTGCGTCGTGACCGCGCACGGCACCACCTGCCAGCAGCGGTCGATCGAGACGACGCTGGGCGGTCTGACCGACTCCGCCGTGCTGGGCGGGACGGACCCGGCCGGCCCGCTGACCGGGCCGCTGGTGGTGACCATCGGTAAGACGGTGGCCAGCCGGGCGAAGCTGAACTGGTGGGAGAGCCGCGCCCTGTACGGCTGGACCGTGCTGGTGCCGCGCACCAAGGACCAGGCCGGCGAGATGAGCGAGCGGCTGACGTCCTACGGCGCGCTGCCGATCGAGGTGCCGACCATCGCCGTCGAGCCGCCGCGCAGCCCCGCTCAGATGGAGCGGGCCGTCAAGGGCTTGGTCGACGGCCGGTTCCAATGGGTGGTCTTCACCTCCACCAACGCGGTGCGCGCGGTGTGGGAGAAGTTCGGCGAGTTCGGTCTGGACGCGCGCGCGTTCTCGGGCGTGAAGATCGCCTGTGTGGGCGAGTCGACGGCCGACCGGGTGCGCGCGTTCGGCATCAGCCCCGAGCTGGTGCCCGCCGGCGAGCAGTCGTCGCTGGGTCTGCTGGACGACTTCCCGCCCTACGACAGCATTTTCGACCCGGTGAACCGGGTCCTGTTGCCGCGGGCCGACATCGCCACCGAGACGCTGGCCGAGGGGCTGCGCGAACGCGGTTGGGAGATCGAGGATGTCACGGCCTACCGGACCGTGCGGGCCGCGCCGCCGCCGGCGGAGACGCGGGAGATGATCAAGACCGGCGGTTTCGACGCCGTGTGCTTCACCTCCAGCTCCACGGTGCGCAACCTGGTCGGCATCGCCGGCAAGCCGCACGCGCGGACGATCATCGCCTGCATCGGTCCCAAGACCGCCGAGACCGCGGCCGAGTTCGGTTTGCGGGTGGACGTCCAGCCGGAGACGGCCGCCGTCGGTCCGCTGGTCGACGCGCTGGCCGAACACGCCGCGCGGTTGCGCGCCGAGGGCGCGCTGCCGCCACCGCGCAAGAAGAGCCGCAGGCGCTAGTGGGTCGCCGCAAAAGGAGCTAGCCAATGGCTTATCCGCGGCAGCGCCCGCGCCGGCTGCGCTCCACCCCCGCGATGCGTCGCTTGGTGGCGCAGACGTCTTTGGAGCCAAGGCATTTGGTGCTGCCGATGTTCGTCGCCGACGGTATCGACGAGCCACGGCCCATCGCGTCCATGCCCGGCGTCGTGCAGCACACCCGCGATTCGCTGCGCAGCGCCGCAGCCGATGCCGTCACCGCCGGCGTGGGCGGGCTGATGCTGTTCGGTGTGCCCCGAGACGAGGACAAGGACTCGACCGGGTCGACCGGCACCGACCCCGACGGCATCCTCAACCTCGCGCTGCGGGACTTGGCCAAGGATCTCGGCGACGCGACGGTCCTGATGGCCGACACCTGCCTGGACGAGTTCACCGATCACGGCCACTGCGGCGTGCTGGACGCCAGGGGCCGGGTGGACAACGACGCCACGTTGGCCCGGTACGTGAAACTCGCTGTGGCACAAGCGGAATCGGGCGCACACGTGGTGGGGCCGAGTGGCATGATGGACGGCCAGGTGGCGGCGATACGCGACGGCCTGGACGCCGCGGGTTACACCGACGTCGTGATCCTGGCCTACGCCGCGAAATTCGCGTCGGCGTTCTACGGGCCGTTCCGCGAGGCGGTCAGTTCCAGCCTGTCCGGGGACCGGCGCACCTACCAGCAGGAGCCGGGCAACTTCCGCGAGGCGCTCCGCGAGATCCGGCTGGATCTCGACGAAGGCGCGGACATCCTGATGGTCAAACCCGCACTGGGTTACCTCGACGTGGTGGCCGCCGCGGCGGACGTCTCGCCCGTGCCGGTGGCCGCCTACCAGGTCTCCGGCGAGTACGCCATGATTTGCGCTGCGGCGGCGAATAATTGGATCGACGAACGCGTCGCGGCGCTCGAGTCGTTGACGAGCATTCGCCGCGCCGGAGCCGATATCGTGCTGACGTACTGGGCCGCGGACGTGGCCGGTTGGCTTTCGTGAGATGGGGCTTGCGATGACTACAGGCAGGGACGTCGAACCCAAGCCGTTGTTCCACGAATCGGGCGCCAGCTGGATATGGGTGCTGTGGGGCCCGGTGGCCGCGGGCGCGATGATCCTGATCGAGGTCTGGAGCGGCGCCCCGGTGTCGTTCCTGATTCCGGTGATCTTCCTGGTGCTGGTGTCGGGGTTCGTCGGGTTGCAGGTGAAGGCGGCACGCATCCACGTCTCGGTGGAGCTCACCGAGGACGCCCTGCGCCAGGGCACCGAAACCATCCTGGTACGCGAGATCCTCAAGGTCTATCCCGAACCCGAGAACCACGAGGCCTCCGGCAAGGAGCTGGCGCGGTGGCAGTCGGCGCGCGCCCTCGGCGAATTGGTCGGGGTGCCCCGCGGCCGGATCGGCATCGGTCTCAAGCTGACCGGGGATCGCTACGCGCAGGCGTGGGCGCGACGGCACCGCGAGCTGCGGGCGGCGCTGACCCCGCTGGTTCAGGAGCGGGTGGAACCGGCCGGATCCGACATCGCCGACGACGACGCCGGCACCGAACAGTGAGCACCCGTTCCTGGAGCACCAGGGCCGTGATCGAACTGGCGGCCGCCTGCGCGGCGCTGGCGGGCGCCGCGGTGAGCTGGTTTCGTTCGCACCACACGGTGGCGGTCGCGCCGATCGCCGACGGGCAGCCGTTCACCACGTCGTTGGTGTACGACCCGCAGTTGCTGTTGTTGACCCTGCTGCTGCTGACCAGCGCGGGGGTGCTGGCGGTGGTCGGGACCGCCAGGCAGCGCCGTACGCGGCGCGCTAAGACGTCTTGATCAGCGGCAAAGCCAACCGGCGGCGCGTGGCGATGGCGTCGGCCACGTCGTGCAGCGCCTCGTGCACCGATAGCGCGTAGGGGAAATCGCCGTCGTCACCCAGGAGCTCGCCGACCGCCGGGCTCGCGACCAGGGTCCACTGCACGCCTTCCGCGCGGCAATCCTCGTCGAAGCTTTGCAAGAGCGAAAGGCCCGCGGGAGCAAATTGGCTCACCTCGCCCATGTCGAGCACCACGTGGTCCTCGCCGAGGATGAAACGCCGAATGTGGTCGCCGATCTGTTCGGCGTTGACGGCGTCGATTTCACCCCGAATCGTCACCACGGTCGCCAGCTGGCGGCGGTGGGCCCGGACCCAGGCGCCGCCGCAGCGGAAGATGCCGTTTTGCTCGCGCGTCAGGATGTCGGCGATCGTCATGAACACCCCTCGCTCTCCGTGGCGTTCGCTATGCCTCCCGACGCTAATCCGCAAGGTTAAGGAGGGGGAAAGCCGCACCTAACGGTTCGGTAAGAAGCGATTTTCGCCGCCATTTTCGCGGTCCCCGAGCAAACCTGTGGCGTGGGAAATCCTCGCCGAAAGACCGCGTGCCACACCACAACCGTCCGCGCGTCGGGGCTATCGCGCTGCTAGGCTGCCAGGGCTACCGGTTGCGCGGCGGGGGCGGTGAAACCGCGTGGTCGCCCGGTGGGCCGAGTTGGCAGGCGAACGGCAGAGTCCAGGCAGAAAGAGCATTTGTGCGCGGCGCAGAGATCAGGGGAGAGATCAAGGCCCTGACGGGACTGCGCATCATCGCCGCGCTGTGGGTCGTGCTGTTCCATTTCCGGCCGATGCTGGGCGACGTGGGGCCCGATTTCCGTGACGCCCTGGCCCCGGTGCTCAACTGCGGCGCCCAGGGCGTCGACCTGTTCTTCATCCTCAGCGGGTTCGTGCTGACGTGGAACTACCTCGAGAAGATGGGCCGGTCCTGGTCGACGCGCGCGACACTGCACTTCCTGTGGCTGCGCCTGGCCCGGGTGTGGCCGGTATACCTGGTCACCCTGCACCTCGCCGCGCTGTGGGTGATCTTCACCCTGCACGTCGGCCACGTGCCGTCGCCCGACGCCGCCGGGCTCACCGCCATGAGCTACGTCCGCCAGATCCTGCTGGTGCAGCTGTGGTTCGTGCCGTTCTTCGACGATTCCAGCTGGGACGGGCCGGCCTGGTCGATCAGTGCCGAGTGGCTGGCCTACCTGCTGTTCGGCTTCCTGGTGCTGGTGATCCTGCGGATGAAGCAGGCGACCCGGGCGCGCAGCCTGATGGTGCTGGCCTTCGCGGCGGCGTTGCCGCCGGTGGTCATGTTGCTGGCCAGCGGCCACTTCTACACGCCCTGGAGCTGGCTGCCCCGCATCGTCACGCAGTTCACCGCCGGCGCGCTGGCCTGCGCCGCCGTGCGCCGGCTGCGATTGACCGACCGCGGCCGCCGCGTCGCCGGGTACCTGTCGCTGCTCGTGCTGGCCGCGATGGTGGGCATCCTGTATTGGTTTGACGCGCACCCGATCTCGGGTGTGGTGGAGAACGACAGCGGCGGCGTCGTCGACATCCTGTTCATCCCGCTGGTGATCACGCTGGCGATCGGCGTGGGCAGCCTGCCGCGGGTGCTCTCAACGCGGTTGATGGTCTACGGCGGGCAGATCTCATTCTGCCTGTACATGGTTCACGAGCTGGTGCACACCGCCTGGGGATGGTCGGTCGAGCAGTTCGAGCTGCGGCCGCAGGACAATCCGTGGAAATGGAATGTCATTGGGCTGCTTGCCATCGCGGTGGTCATCTCGGTGCTGATGTATCACTTCGTCGAAGAGCCCGCCCGCCGTTGGATGCGCAAAATGGTCGACGTCAAAGCCGTCACCGCGAGAAGCGAGCCCGACGAGCCGCCGAGCGGCAAGGTGCATCCGATCGACCGTTCGCGGGAAGCGATTTCGGCCCGCGCGGTGTGACGGACGCCGCGGCGCCCAGGCGCAAGCCGGATAATCGATGACAATGCAGTGGCACATGACGATGCCGTGGGAGGGGAGGTAGTAGTGAGTCGTCTGGCCACTTTCGTCATCGGCCTGGCGTTTCTGGTGGGCGTCGGCATCGCCTATCCGGCCCAGGTGCGTACGTACGACACCTTGACGCTGGATTTCCGGTTGAATCACCTCGCCGTCATCGGGGACTCCTACACCACCGGCACCGGCGAGGGCGGGATCGGGCCGAGGTCATGGCCGGCGAGGGCCTGGGACGGGCTCGCCGCGCGGGGCGAACGGATTTCGGCCGACGTCGCGGCCGAGGGCAGGGCCGGCTACGGCATGCCGGGCGACCACGGCAGCGTCTTCGAGGACCTGACCGGCAGGGCCGTGCAGGGCGACGACGTGCTGGTGGTGTTCTTCGGCTCCCGCAACGACGAGACCGTCGATCCGTTCGTGGTGGGCCAAAGGGCCCGCAGCACATTCGATTTGGCCCGGCGGCTGGCGCCGTCCGCACGGTTCCTGGTGATCGGGCCGCCGTGGCCGACCGCCGATGTGCCCCTGCCCATGCTGCAGGTGCGCGACGCGCTCTTCGGCGCGGCCGCGTCCGTGGGGGCGACGTGGGTGGACCCGATCGCCGAGCATTGGTTCGTCGGCAGGCCCGATCTGATCGGCGCGGACGGCGTGCACCCGAACGACGCGGGGCATCAATACATGGCGGACAAGATCGCGCCGCTGATCCGTACGCAGCTGTCGATCTGACCCCGGGGCGGTTCAGTCCTCGGCGTGGCGCTCGTAGTCCCATCGCTCGAGGCGGGCTTGCAAGTTCAGCAAGCCGAAACCGGCGACGGGAGTGGCGGCTGCAATGCAGACCAGCAGCAGCTGAGTCATCCCCGAAACCTCCCAAAACCCTTCCCTAGTATGACGTTCCTCGGCGACAAGAAGTTCATTTCCGCTCGCGCACACGCCGACGAGTTCGGGCGAATTTTCGTCATCGCTTCTCCCTAGGTCGCCATCCAGGCGAGTTCGCCGGGCAACTGGAGGCGCCAGTAGACCATGTCGTGGCCGCCGATCGTGAAGCTGCCCGCGGGCGGCGTCTTCAGCTGGCTCACGAATTGCCGGGTGGCGGGATAGAACCGATCGAAGGTGCCGCAATCCACGCGCAGCGGAATCTGCGACAGCGCCGGCACACCCAGCACGCTGTTCTTCGTCCAGTCGTCTTCGCTGTCGAACGCCTTCGGGGCGGTTTCGGCGAACGAGGTGTACAAGGCCGGGCTGATGGCGCAGATCCCCGCGGTCCGCGCCGGCCCGAGCCGGGCGCCCAGGTGCAGCGCCCCATAGCCGCCCATCGACCAGCCCAGGAAACCCACCCGCGAAGTGTCGAAACCCATCGACGAGAGCATCGGCAACAACTCGTCGAGCACCATCGCACCGGAGTCGGTGCCGTCGGCCCGCTTGTGCCAGTAGGAATCGCTGCCGCCGTCGACGCCCACCACCGCGAACGGCGGCTTGCCGTCCTTGACCAGCTGGGCCAGGCCCTTCTCGACACCGCAGTCGAGCATCATGTTCGCGTCGCCGTCCTTGCCGTGCAGCGCGATCACCGGGCGCAGCATGCCGGTTTGCCCCGGCGGCAACGCAATCACGTAATTCGTCTTCACCCCCCCGCGGGCGGCCGAGACGAACGAACCGGTGATCCTGGTCGGCAGGTTGCTGCTCGCCGCCGATGGCTCGAACGGCGCGGGAGCCTGCGGCAACGTCGCGGCCACCGGTCTGACCGGATCGAGCAGGGCACTCAAGGCGAACACGCCAGCGGCGCCCAGGCCGGTGCCGGCTCCCCGCAGCACCGCCCGGCGTGTCAGCTCAGGCATGATCGCAATGATGCCGCGCTGAGTGCGCATTGCCGCCCGAGCCAGGCTGAAATGGAAGCATTGTGTGACCTAGCGTGACCGATCGGTCTCCAACCGGTTACCTGCGCGACCGTGCTAGGGGCCGTTCCGTCGGCCCGGCTGCCCGACTGCACCGCGATTTCCGGCCGTATTCCTCTCTGCCACAACGAAAGACGTGCCGATCGCGGCCGGATGGCGTCCGCCCGATCCACCTGCCGGACCGCCTTCCCGCCACCCGGCCGCACGGCCCGGGTGGGATGCAATCTCGACGGTTTCAACCCTCCCGCGCCGGGCGCGATTTGCGCAGGATGGACCCTCGTGTCGCGTCGTCTGAAAGAGGATCGAGGATGAGTCTGGCGTTCCATTGGTTTTTGCCGACCTACGGTGATTCCCGGAACCTGGTGGCCGGCGGGCACGGCACGCCGATGTCCGGCGACCGGCCCGCCACGCTGAAGTACTTGCATCAGATCTGTGCGGCCGCCGAGGACAACGGCTTCGAGGCGGTGCTCACGCCGACCGGATTGTGGTGCGAGGACGCCTGGTTGACGACCGCGATGCTGGTCGAGGCCACCGAGACGCTGAAGTTCCTGGTGGCGTTCCGGCCCGGGCTGCTGAGCCCCACCCTGGCCGCCCAGATGGCCGGAACGTTCCAGCGGCACTCGGGCGGGCGGCTGTTGCTCAACGTCGTCACCGGCGGCGAACCGCACGAGCAGCGGGCCTACGGGGATTACCTGGATAAGGAGGCGCGCTACGCGCGCACCGCCGAGTTCCTGCACGTGGTGCGCCAGCTGTGGACCTCACCGGAGCCGGTCACCTTCGCCGGTGAACACATTCGCATCGAGGGCGCGCAGCTGAACAACCCGCCCGACCCCATACCGGCGGTGTTCTTCGGCGGATCGTCGGCCTCCGCCGGCCCGGTCGCCGCCAAGCACTCCGACGTGTACCTCACCTGGGGCGAGCCGCTCGCTGCGGTCGCGCAGAAGCTCGACTGGATCCGTGGACTGGCCGTCGATGCCGGCCGAATCCTGCAGTACGGCTTGCGAATTCACGTGATCAGCCGCGACACCGCCGAGCAGGCCTGGGCCGAGGCCGACCGGTTGCTGGCCGCCGTCGACCCGGCCGACGTCGAGCGGGTGCAGGCCAGCCTGGCGCGCAGCGAGTCGGAGGGGCAGCGCCGCATGCTGGACTTGCACGGCGGCAACAGCGGCCGGCTGCTGGTCGCGCCCAACCTGTGGGCCGGTGTGGGCCTGGTGCGCGGGGGAGCGGGCACCGCGCTGGTCGGGTCGCACGCCGAGGTCGCCGAGCGACTGGCCGAATACGCCAAACTCGGCATCAACCACTTCATCCTGTCGGGCTATCCGCACCTGGAAGAGGCCTACTGGTTCGGCGAGGGCGTGCTGCCGCTGCTGGAGCGGATGGGCCTGTGGCGTCATCCCAACCGGCGCCAGTCCCATCCGGTATCGGCGACGCCGTTCGCGGTCGCCTCGGCCCACTAACGCCATGGCGGCTACATTGCCGGCGCCCGCGACCGGCGCGGGTCTGGACGCGATCGCCGGCCCGGTCGACGAATCCGCCGCGCAGCAACGCCATCGCCTGCGGGTCGTCGTCGCGGCCAGCCTGGTGGGCACCACCGTCGAGTGGTACGACTTCTTCCTCTACGCGACCGCTGCGGGCCTGGTGTTCAACAAGGTCTTCTTTCCCAGCGAGAGCTCGCTGGTCGGCACGCTGCTGGCGTTCGCGACGTTCGCCGTCGGGTTCGTCATGCGGCCGGTCGGCGGGCTGGTGTTCGGCCACATCGGGGACCGGATCGGCCGCAAGCGCAGCCTGGCGCTGACCATGCTCATCATGGGCATCGCCACGGCGCTGATCGGGGTGTTGCCGACCGCCGCCCAGATCGGGGTGTGGGCGCCGCTGCTGCTGCTGGCGTTGCGGATCTTGCAGGGTTTCGCCCTCGGTGGCGAGTGGGCGGGCGCCGTGTTGCTCGCCGTGGAGCACAGCCCCGCGGGCCGGCGTGGACGCTTCGGGGCGATTCCCCAGATTGGCCTGGCGCTCGGGTTGGCTTTGGGCACAGGCATATTCGCCTTCCTGCAAATCGCCCTGGGCCCGGCACGCTTCCTCTCCTACGGCTGGCGCATCGGTTTTCTGCTCAGCCTGGTGCTGGTGGTGATCGGCGTCGTGGTGCGGTTGCGGGTCGAGGAGACCCCGGCCTTCCGCGAGTTGCGCGAGGCGGAGGCCACCGCCACCGTGCCCGTGCGTGAGATCGTCCGTGAGCCCCGGTCACGGCGAAACACCGTGCTGGGCTTGCTGTCTCGCTGGGCCGAAGGCTCGGCGTTCAACACCTGGGGCGTGTTCGCCATCAGCTACGCCACCGGGGCCCTGGGCTTCAACCGGGTGTCGGTCCTGGTGGTGGTGACCGCCGCGGCCCTGCTGATGGCGGTCCTGCTGCCGGTGTCCGGCGCGCTGACCGACCGGTTCGGCGCGCGCCGGGTGTATCTGACCGGCGTCGCCTGCTACGGCCTCGCCGCGTTTCCCGCCTTCGCGCTGTTCGGCACGCGGAATTTGGTCTGGTTCGGCGCGGCGCTGATCATCGTGTTCGGCGTGGTGCATGCGCTGTTCTACGGGGCGCAGGGCACGTTGTACTCGTCGCTGTATCCCACCAGCACCCGCTACACCGGGCTGTCGTTCGTCTACCAGTTCTCCGGCATCTACGCCTCCGGCGTCACCCCGATGATCATGACCGCGCTCATCGCGGCGCTCGGCGGCGCCCCGTGGCTGGCATGCGGCTACCTGGTGGCGACGGCCGCCATCAGCGTGCTCGCCACGGCGCTGATCCGCGACCAAGACCTGCACCTCTGAGCCGTCCGCGCAGTAGTCTCGTTCGCAGTCGTCAGGCGCGAGGAAGCGAGAAGACATGACGGACGCGAACGTCGCCGGTTTCGAACCGCTGTACGACGAGGCGGAACACGCCGACCGGCGGATCCCCTGGGACATCGGCGGCCCGCAGCCGGCCGTTCAGCAGTTGGTGGCCTACGGCGGGATCCGCGGCGAGGTGCTCGACCCGGGTACCGGCCCGGGCTATCACGCCATTCACTTTGCGGCGCATGGGTATTCGGCAACCGGGATCGACGATTCGCCGTCGGCCATCGAGCGCGCCAAGCGCAACGCCGAGCGCGCCGGGGTCCAGGTCGATTTCCAGGTGGCCGACGCCACCAAGCTCGACGGCTTCGAGGGCCGATTCGACACGGTGGTGGACAGCGCGTTCTATCACGTCTTCCTCAACGACGGGGTTGTCCAGACGCGGTACGCCCAGGCGTTGCACCGGGCCACCAAACCCGGGGCGCGGCTGTACATGTTCGAGTTCAGCCCCCACAACGTCAACGGCCTGCAGTGGACGGCCGTCCCCGCCGACAACTTCGAGCGGGTGTTCGGCGCCAACGGGTGGCGCATCGACTACCTGGGCAGCACGACCTACCAAGCCCGCTTCCTCAAGGAGACGTTCGACGCCATGAAGACGTTCGCGTCCGAGCAGCAGGGCGAAATCCTGGAGCGGATGCGGCCGCTGGTGCACCGGCTGGGCGTCATCGACCCACTGCTGGAAGACCACCGGGTGCACCTGCCGGTGTGGTCCGTGGTGGCCACCCGCCTGGACTGACCGCGGCCCACACCGTCATCGATGGCCGGCACTGGACAACTGCGCCAAGGACTGTCGCAGCGTCAGCTCAGCATGATCGCGCTCGGCGGTGTCATCGGTGCCGGGTTGTTCGTCGGTTCCGGTGTGGTGATCAAAGACACCGGCCCCGCGGCGTTTTTGACGTACGCGCTGTGCGGTCTGCTGATCGTTTTGGTGATGCGCATGCTGGGCGAGATGGCGGCCGCGAACCCGTCGACCGGATCCTTCGCGGACTACGCGGGCAAGGCCCTGGGCGGCTGGGCGGGGTTCTCGGTGGCCTGGCTGTACTGGTACTTCTGGGTGATCGTGGTCGGCTTCGAAGCGGTCGCCGGCGGCAAGGTGCTCAACTACTGGTTTCACGCCCCGCTGTGGTTGCTGTCGCTGGGCCTGATGGTCTTGATGACCGCCACCAATCTGTTCTCGGTGTCCTCCTTCGGTGAATTCGAATTCTGGTTCGCCGGAATCAAAGTCGCGACCATCGTGATTTTCCTCGCGGTGGGCGCGGCGTTCGTCCTGGGACTTGTGCCGGGCCACGCCGGCGGACTGGACAACCTCACCGCTCACGGCGGGTTCTTCCCCAAGGGCGTCGGGGCGGTCTTCGCCGCCATCGTGGTGGTGATCTTCTCCATGGTCGGCGCCGAGATCGTCACGGTGGCCGCCGCCGAAAGCCGGGATCCCGAACTGGCGGTTCAAAAGGCGACCCGATCGGTGGTGGCGCGCATCGGTGTCTTCTTCGTCGGTTCGGTGTTCCTGTTGGTGGTGATATTGCCCTGGGACTCCGTGGAACTCGGTTCCTCGCCGTACGTGGCCGCCCTCAACCACCTGGGGCTGCGCGGCGCCGATCAGGTGATGAACGCGGTGGTGCTCACCGCGGTGCTGTCCTGCCTGAACTCGGGCCTCTATACCGCATCGCGCATGCTGTTCGTGCTCGCCGACCGGGGGGAGGCGCCGACGCGGCTGGTGCAGCTGAGCGGGCGAGGAGTTCCGCACATCGCCATCCTGTGCTCGTCGGCCGTCGGGTTCGGCTGCGTCGTGATGGCGCGCGTCGCGCCCAACACCGTGTTCCTCTTCCTGCTCAACTCCTCGGGCGCCGTGATCCTGTTCGTCTACTGGCTGATTGCGTTGTCGCAGATCGTTCTTCGCCGCCGCACCCCAACCGACAAGTTGCGGGTGAAAATGTGGTTCTTCCCGGTGTTGTCGATCCTCACCCTGGCCGGGATCACCGCGGTGCTGGTGCAGATGGCGTTCGACCGCTCGGCCCGCAGCCAACTCTGGCTGAGTCTGCTGTCGTGGGGCGTGGTGATCGGGGTGTACTTCGTGGCCCGCAGGCGCGGTCGGATTCCCGCCGAGGATTGAGGCTCAGCCGGTTTTCGTCAGCAGCACCGCGTCCTCGAACGGCAGCCTCGCGAAAACCGCTCGCGCCCCGGGCTTTACGTGCGCGGCCGCCTCGGCCTTGCTGACCACCTGGGGATCGGCGATGCCGAAGCTCTTGCCGTTGCGGCGCATCCGGCCGCCGCCCGCGGCCTTCAGGTTCTTCAGCCAGTCGCGGTCCGGGCCGTAGGTCAACAGGATCGCCACCCCGGGCTTGCCGTCGACGTCGGCACTGAACACGTTCACCGGAGTGCGGTAGCCCTTGCCCGAGCGGCGGCCGACGTGTTCGACGATCCCGAACGGCGGCAGCCAGCCGGCCCACAGCCGCTGGATCGGATTGGTGACGTGACGGTTGAACCGGGCGAGCCCCTGCGGCATCTGCATACCGCCATCCAACTCGCCCGCGCCGCCCGGCAGCAACCAAACTTTTCGCGGCGAACGGGTCTAGTGTCTGAACATGGGCGACTCGCCGGGTAACGACGCGGCCCAGCGCGCCGCGGAGCTCAAGCGCAGGGGTGAAGCCCTGGCCGCCCGGAAACCCATCACCCCGCAAGACGTCGAGCGCGCGACCGACCGCGCCCAGCACGCCCAGGAGCGGGACCACGAGGCGCACCGCCGCGACCGGGACGGCCACTACCAGGCCGCCGTCGCGCACGAACGCGCCGCCGAGGTGCATGAGCGGGCGGTCGAGGAGGGCCTAGGGGACGTCGAGGCGCACCGGCGGGCGGCGGAGAAAGAGCGCGACGCCGCCCGCCATCATTTCCGGGCCGCCCAGCAAGCCGACCCGCGAAGCGACGCCTGACCTGTCCTGCTACACCCTGTAGTTGTATCGATCGCGGCAGCTGGGACACTGGTCGTCATGGGAAGCAGTGACCAGGCGACCGCGCACGCCGCGACGACGGCGGCGTCGGCCCGGCTGTTCGCCGACGCCTGCGCGGTCATCCCCGGCGGGGTGAACTCCCCGGTGCGGGCGTTCACCGCGGTGGGCGGGACCCCGCGCTTCATCACCGAGGCCAACGGGTACTGGCTCACCGACGCCGACGGCAATCGCTACGTGGACCTGGTCTGCTCGTGGGGCCCGATGATCCTGGGACACGCGCACCCCGCCGTCGTCGACGCCGTCACCCGGGCCGCCGCGTCCGGCCTGTCGTTCGGCGCCCCCACCCCGGCCGAGAGCGAGCTGGCCGGCGAGATCATCGGACGGGTGCCGCCCGTCGAGCGGATCCGACTGGTCAACTCCGGCACCGAGGCCACGATGAGCGCGATCCGGCTGGCCCGCGGCTTCACCGGCAGACCCAAGATCGTCAAGTTCTCCGGCTGCTATCACGGCCACGCCGACGCGCTGCTCGCCGACGCGGGTTCCGGGGTGGCGACGCTGGGCCTACCGTCCTCGCCCGGGGTCACCGGCGCGGCGGCGGCCGACACGATCGTGTTGCCCTACAACGACATTGACGCCGTGCGGCACACCTTCACCGAGCTCGGCGACCAGATCGCCGCGGTGATCACCGAAGCCAGCCCCGGCAACATGGGCGTCGTCCCGCCCGCGAACGGCTACAACGCCGCGCTGCGCGCGATCACCGCCGAGCACGGGGCGCTGCTGATCGTCGACGAGGTGATGACCGGTTTCCGGGTCAGCCGAAGCGGTTGGTACGGAATCGATCCCGTCGACGCCGACCTGTTCACCTTCGGCAAGGTGATGAGCGGCGGCCTGCCGGCCGCCGCGTTCGGCGGGCGCGCCGAGGTGATGGAACGGCTGGCGCCGCTGGGGCCGGTCTATCAGGCCGGCACGTTGTCCGGGAACCCGGTCGCCGTGGCCGCCGGCCTGGCGACGCTGCGCGCCGCCGACGACGCCGTCTACGCCGCGCTGGACACCAACGCCGACCGGCTGGCCGCCCTGCTCACCGAAGCGTTGACGAATGCCGGTGTGGCGCATCAGCTTTCGCGGGCCGGCAACATGCTCAGCGTGTTCTTCACCGACACGCCAGTGACGGACTTCGCGTCCGCGCGCGCCAGCCAGACCTGGCGGTACCCGTCGTTCTTCCACGCCCTGCTCGACGCGGGCGTCTACCCGCCGTGTAGCGCCTTCGAAGCTTGGTTCGTCTCGGCGGCGCTGGACGACGCGGCGTTCGACCGGATCGCCGAAGCAGTGCCCTTTGCCGCCCGGCGGGCGGCCGAAGCGGCCGCCGGAGAGGACAAGCCCTGATGGCCGAGCAGACCCGGGTGCACGTGGTGCGCCACGGCGAGGTGTACAACCCCAGCGGCGTCCTCTACGGCCGGCTGCCGGGGTTCCACCTGTCCGACAAGGGCAGGGCGCAGGCGGCCGCGGTCGCCGACGCGCTGGCGGGCCGCGACGTCGCCGCCGTGATCGCCTCCCCGCTGCAACGGGCCCAGGAGACCGCCGAGCCCATCGCCGCCAAGCACGGCGTCGCCATCGACACCGATCCGGACCTGATCGAATCGGCGAATTTCTTCGAGGGCCGCCGCGTCGGCCCGGGCGACGGCGCCTGGCGCGACCCGCGGTTCTGGTGGCAGCTGCGCAACCCGTTCCGGCCGTCGTGGGGCGAACCGTACGCGGAGATCGCCGCGCGCATGACGACCGCGGCGGACAAGGCGCGCGCCCGCGCCGCCGGCCGCGAGGTGGTGTGCGTCAGCCATCAACTGCCGGTGTGGACGCTGCGGCTGCACGTGACCGGCCAGCGGCTCTGGCACGACCCGCGGCGGCGGGAGTGCGGGCTGTGCTCGATCACCACGCTGGTGTACGAGGGCGACCGGCTGGTCGACGTCGAATACCAGGAACCGGCGGGCTGAAAATCATGCGGCGGCTGGCGGTGGCCGGGGCGGCGGTGGCCGCCCTGGTGGCGGGCTGCTCTTCCGGTCACGACGCGGTGGCCCAGGGCGGCACCTTCGAATTCGTCTCCCCGGGCGGGAAGACCGACATCTACTACAACCCGCCGTCCGCGCGCGGCCGCCCCGGCCCGCTGTCGGGGCCCGACCTGGCCGACCCCGCCCACCCGTTGTCCCTGGACGACCCGATCTTCGCCGGCCGGGTCGTTGTCATCAACGTCTGGGGGCAGTGGTGCGGGCCCTGCCGGGCCGAGGTTGCCCAGCTGCAACAGGTGTACGACGCGACCCGCGACGCCGGGGTGTCGTTCCTGGGCATCGACGTGCGCGACAGTAACCGGCAGGCGGCGCTCGACTTCGTCAACGACCGCCACGTGACCTACCCGTCCATCTACGACCCGGCGATGCGGACCCTGATCGCGTTCGGCGGCAAATACCCCACCACCGTCATCCCGTCCACGCTGGTGCTGGACCGCCAGCACCGGGTCGCGGCGGTGTTTCTGCGCGAACTGCTGGCCGCCGACCTGCAGCCCGTGGTCCAGAAGCTGGCCCAAGAGCGATGACCGGTTTCACCCAGATCGCCGCCGCCGGCCCACTCCTGGTGGCGCTCGGAGTGTGCCTGCTGGCGGGGCTGGTGTCGTTCGCCTCGCCCTGCGTGGTGCCGCTGGTGCCCGGCTATCTGTCCTACCTCGCGGCCGTCGTCGGGGTGGACGAGCAGCCGCCGCCCGGCGCCGTCAAGGCCCCACCCTCGGCGCGGTGGCGGGTCGCGGGCTCGGCAGCGCTGTTCGTCGCGGGCTTCACCGCGGTGTTCGTGCTGGGCACCGTCGCCGTCCTGGGCATGACCACCACGCTGATCACCAACCAGCTGCTGCTGCAGCGGGTTGGCGGCGTGCTGACGATCGTCATGGGGCTGGTGTTCGTCGGCCTCATCCCCGCCCTGCAACGCCAGGCCCGGTTCAGCCCGCGGCAGGTGACGACCGTCGCCGGGGCGCCGCTGCTGGGCGCGGTGTTCGCGCTGGGCTGGACGCCGTGCCTGGGGCCCACGCTGGCCGGCGTGATCACGGTGGCCTCGGCCACCGACGGCGCGAGCGTGGCCCGCGGGATCGTCCTGGTGATCGCGTACTGCCTGGGCCTGGGCATCCCGTTCGTGCTGCTGGCCTTCGGCTCGGCGGGCGCGGTGGGGGCGCTGGGCTGGTTGCGCCGCCACACCCGCGCCATCCAGATCTTCGGCGGCGCGCTGCTCATCGCCGTCGGCGCCCTGCTGGTCACCGGGGTGTGGAACGACTTCGTCTCCTGGCTGCGCGACGCGTTCGTGTCCGACGTGAGGCTGCCGATTTGAGCCGGGCGATCGCTGGCCTCGTTTCCAAGGGGCGCAACACCTGGCGGGCGTTGACGTCCATGGGCACCGCGCTGGTGCTGCTGTTCCTGCTCGCGCTCGGCGCGATACCCGGGGCGCTGCTGCCGCAGCGCAGCCTCAACGCCGGCAAGGTCGACGACTACCTCAAGGCGCACCCCGTGATCGGCCCGTGGCTGGATCGGCTGCAGGCGTTCAGCGTGTTCTCCAGTTTCTGGTTCACCGCCATTTACGTCCTGCTGTTCGTCTCGCTGGTCGGCTGCCTGACCCCGCGGATGATCGAGCACGCCCGCAGCCTGCGCGCCACCCCGGTGGCCGCGCCGCGCAACCTCGCCCGGCTGCCCAAGCACGCCGGCGCCGAGCTCTCCGCCGACGCCGCGGACCTCAACGCCCTGGCCAACAGGATCACCCGGCGGCTGCGCGGCTGGCGCACGGCCATCCGGCACGAAGGCGAAGTCGTCGAGGTGTCGGCCGAGAGGGGCTATCTGCGAGAGTTCGGCAACATCGTCTTCCACTTCTCGTTGCTGGGCCTGCTGGTCGCGGTGGCCGTCGGCAAGCTGTTCGGCTACGAGGGCAACGTCATCGTCATCGCCGACTCCGGCCCGGGCTTCTGCTCGGCCTCGCCGGCCGCGTTCGACTCCTTCCGCGCCGGCAACACCGTCGACGGCACATCGCTGAACCCGATCTGCATCCGGGTCAACGACTTTGCCGCGCACTACCTGCCGTCGGGGCAGGCCACCTCGTTCGCCGCCGACATCGACTACCAGGCCGGCCGCGACGTGGCGGCCAACAACTGGCGGCCCTACCTGTTGGAGGTCAACCACCCGCTGCGGGTCGGCGGCGACCGGGTGTACCTGCAGGGCCACGGGTACGCGCCCACCTTCACCGTGCGGTTCCCGGACGGGCAGACGCGGACGTCGACCGTGCAGTGGCGGCCCGACAATCCGCAGACCCTGCTCTCCTCCGGAGTGGCGCGCATCGACCCGCCCGCCGGCACCTACCCCAACCCCGCCGAGCGCCGCCAGCACGAGATCGCGATCCAGGGCCTGCTGGCGCCCACCGAGCAGCTCGACGGCACGCTGTTGTCGTCGAGTTTCCCGGCCCTCAACGCCCCGGCGGTGGCCGTCGACATCTACCGCGGGGACACCGGCCTGGACACCGGGCGGCCCCAATCGCTGTTCACGCTCGATCCGCGGCTGATCCAGCAGGGCCGGCTGACCAAGGAGAAGCGCGTCAACCTGCGGGCCGGCCAGGAGGTGCGCATCGACCAGGGCCCGGCCGCCGGCACCGTCGTCCGCTTCGACGGCGCCGTCCCGTTCGTCAACCTGCAGGTCTCGCACGACCCCGGGCAGGCCTGGGTGCTCGTCTTCGCCATCACCATGATGGCCGGCCTGCTGGTGTCGCTGCTGGTGCGCCGCCGCCGGGTGTGGGCCAGGCTCACCCCCGGGGCCGGTACCGTGAACGTCGAACTGGGCGGGCTGGCGCGCACCGACAACTCCGGGTGGGGCGACGAGTTCGAGCGGTTGACCGAGCGGGTGCTGACCGGTCTGGGCGAGCCCTATGTGGCGCCGTCAGCCGAGCCCCCCGCGTCCAGAAGGAGTTCTCAGGTGGACGTCAAATGAACACGCTGCACGTCAACATCGGCCTGGCGCGCTACTCCGACTGGGCGTTCACCTCGGCCGTGGTGGCTCTCGTCATCGCGCTGCTGCTCCTGGCCTACGAGCTGGCGTACGCCGGCGCCCGCCGCGTCGACCGGCGCGAGCGCGTCCACGCCGGCGCGGTCGCCTCGGACGGCGTCACCCCCGGCATCGTCGAGGAGGCGCCCCGGCGTCCGTTGGACGAACGCGTCGGGCGGGCCGGGTTGGCCGTCGTCTACCTCGGCATCGGGCTGCTGTTGGCCTGCATCGTGCTGCGCGGCCTGGCCACGCTGCGCGTGCCGTGGGGCAACATGTACGAGTTCATCAATTTGACCTGCATGTGCGGGCTACTCGCCGGGGCTTTCGTGTTGCGCCGCCCGCAGTACCGACCGCTGTGGGTCTTCCTGTTGGTGCCCGTGCTGATCCTGCTCACGGTGTCCGGGCGCTGGCTGTACACCAACGCCGCGCCGGTGATGCCCGCGCTGCAGTCCTATTGGCTGCCCATCCACGTGTCGGTGGTGAGCCTGGGCTCCGGGGTGTTCATGGTCGCCGGCATCGCGAGCATCCTGTTCCTGTTGCGCACGTCGCGCCTGGGTGAACCGGGCGCCGAGGGGGCGCTGGCCCGGATCGTGCGGCGCTTCCCCGACGCGCAGACGCTGGACCGGGTCGCCTACCGGACCACGATCTTCGCCTTCCCGGTGTTCGGTTTCGGCGTCATTTTCGGCGCGATCTGGGCCGAGGAGGCCTGGGGCCGGTACTGGGGCTGGGATCCCAAGGAGACGGTGTCCTTCGTCGCGTGGGTGATCTACGCCGCCTACCTGCACGCCAGGTCGACGGCGGGATGGCGGGACAGGAAGGCGGCCTGGATCAACGTCGCGGGGTTCGTGGCCATGGTCTTCAATCTGTTCTTCGTTAACCTGGTGACCGTGGGCCTGCATTCGTATGCGGGCGTGGGGTGACCGCCAGCAACCGACCCAAGTGAAACGAGGGGGAGTGCACGTGTCCGACCAACCATCCACGGGCGTGGGGGCGCCCGATCAGCCGACGACGCAACTGCCTCCGCAGGGGACCGAGGGCGCGCCGGCCGGCGCCGACGAGTCAGCGGCCGACGGCGGCGAAGCGCCCACCCGCGCCTTCGCCGGGTTCCGCACCGAACGCCGGGTCCCCGGTCCCGAGCGCCGCGACGCCCCGCCGCCCGCCGCGCCCAGGCCCGCCGGGATGCCGCCGTGGGACGCCACCCCGGTGACCGGCATCCCGCGGGTCGACCCGACGGTGTACGGCGCCTACTACGCCCCGCCCGCCGACGCGCCGCCCGCCCAGGTCCCGCCGCGGCCCGAGCCGCTGCCGCACACGCCGTACCCGGAGCTGTCCACCGGCATGTTGCTGCGGCCCGTCAAGCCGCCGCCGTCGGAGGGCTGGCGCCGGCTGCTCTACGAACTGTCCGGCCACCTGATCAACCTCGGGGAGAGCCCGCGGGCCGCCCGTTACAACAACCTGGTGGCACAGGTGAACCGGCCGCTGCGGGGCTGCTACCGGATCGCCATGGTGTCGCTCAAGGGCGGCGTCGGCAAGACCACGATCGCCGCGACGATGGGCGCCACCTTCGCCACCATCCGCGGCGACCGGGTGGTCGCGGTCGACGCCAACCCCGACCGCGGCACGCTGAGCCAGAAGATCCCGCTGGAGACGGCGGCGACGGTGCGCCAGCTGCTGCACGACGCCGGGACCATCGAGCGCTACAGCGACGTCCGCCGCTACACCTCGAAGGGCCCCAGCGGCCTGGAGGTGCTGGCCTCGGAAACCGACCCGGCCATTTCGGAGGCGTTCAGCGCCGAGGACTACACCCGGGTCTTGGACATCCTGGAGCGGTTCTACGGCCTGGTGCTCACCGACTGCGGGCCGGGGCTGCTGCACTCGGTGATGGCCTCGGTGCTCGAGAAGGCCGACGTTCTCGTCGTCGTCAGCTCGGGGTCCATCGACGGGGCGCGCAGCGCGTCGGCGACGCTGGACTGGCTGGACGCGCACGGCCACGAGGAGATGGTCCGCAACTCGGTCGCGGTCATCAACGCGGTGCGCCCGCGGACGGGCAAGGTCGACATGAACAAGGTGGTCGAGCACTTCTCGCGGCGCTGCCGCGCCGTCCAGGTGGTGCCGTTCGACCCGCATCTGGAAGAGGGCGCCGAGATCGACTTGGACCGGCTGAAGCGGTCGACCCGCGAGGCGCTCACCGAGCTGGCGGCCATCGTCGCCGACGGCTTCCCGGGCGACCAGCGCAACCCCGGGGTCGCGTAGCGCGAGGGCTATTTGTCGCCGTGACCTAACCGCCGCAAGAACTCTGGATCGTCGTCCGGCCCGATGACGCGCGTCTTCGCCCGGTGGGTCTGCGACCGCGCCGTCCGCCAGCCAACGTAGATCAGCGTCCCCAAAATCAGGACGAGCAGCAGGTAGAGCACTCAACACCTCCTTTGCCGAATATACCCGCGCCGTAGGCTCTCCCTTGTGTCAGAAGGAGCCAACGACAACAACACTGGCGACCCGGGGCGCGGGACGCCGGGCGCCGGGCGACGGGCGGCCGCGGACGTGTTGCTCTACGCCGGGGCGCGGCTGGTCTTGGCGGTGGTGCTGGCCGCCGCGATCTACGGGGCGGCGCGGCTGATGGGGGTCAGCCAGTTCCCGATCGTGGTCGCCGCGTTGTTCGCTCTGATCATCGCCATGCCCCTGGGCATCTGGCTGTTCGGGCCGCTGCGCCGGCGCGCCACCGCGTCGCTGGCGATCGCCGGTGAGCGCCGGCGCCGGGAACGCGCGCAACTGCGGGCGCGGCTGCACGGCGACGCGGTGGCCGACGACGCGAAGGATCAGTAGTTGGGCATCCGCACGACCTGAGCGGCGTAGCTGAGGCCCGCGCCGTAACCGATCAGCAGGGCCAGGTCGCCCGGGTTGGCCGCCCCGGTTGCCAGCAGTTCGGCCATCGCCAGCGGGATGGAAGCCGCTGAGGTGTTCCCGGTGTGTTCGATGTCGTTGGCGACGACGGCGTCCGGCCGCAGGTCCAGGCTCTTGGCGAGCACCTCGTTGATTCGGCTGTTGGCCTGGTGCGGCACGAACACGTCGATCTCGTCGGGCCGCACACCCGCCGCGTCCATCGCCTGCCGGCCGACCTTGCCCATCTCGAAGGCCGCCCAGCGGAACACCGCGCTTCCCTCCAGCCGCAGGAAGGGGCGGGGGCCCGTGGGCTCGTCCATGTAGTCGATCCAGTCGATGTCCTGCCGAATCGCCAGCGCCTGTTCTCCGTCGCTGCCCCAGACGGTCGGGCCGATGCCCTGATCGGGCGTCTCGCCCACCACCACGCCCGCCGCGCCGTCGGCGAAGATGAAGCAGTTGGTGCGGTCTTGCATGTCGACGGTGGGGGACAGCTTCTCCGAACCGAGGACCAGCACCTTGGCGGCGGTGCCGCCGCGGATCATGTCGGCCGCGACGCCCAGCGCGTAGCCGAAGCCGGCGCATCCGGCCGAGACGTCGAACGCGGGCACGCCGGTGGCGCCCAGCGCCGCGGCGACCGCCGGGGCGCACGCCGGGGTCTGCAGGAAGTGCGTGCTGGTCGCCACGATCACGCAGTCGATGTCCGACGGCGTCAGCGCGGCGGTCGCGATCGCCTGCCGACCCGCCTCGGTGGCCATCGACGCGGCGGACTCGTCGCGCGCGGCGAAGCGCCGCGTCTTGATCCCGGTCCGGGAGAAGATCCACTCGTCGGACGACTCGATGTTCTCGCATATCTCGTCGTTGGTGACCACGCGCTCGGGGCGGTACGCCCCGACGCTGAGCAATCCGATGTTCGTCGGTCCACTGGTCGCGGCGATCTGCGTCATTGCTGTCCCCGATCGGTGTTGGCTCGGTGGGCGTCTATGGCCGTCAGTCGCGACGCCGGTCCCTCATTGTTATCCCATCGCCCGCCGCGCGCACGGCCGATCAGCCGGCCAGCCCCAAAGCGGCGGCCACCGCGATCGCCCACACGACCATGGCCAGGCCGGTATCGCGCAGGACCGGAATCAGCTCCGGGCCGCCGCGCCCCGAGCGCACCGGCCGGGCCGCGCGCAGCGCCAGCGGCGTGGCCACGAATCCCACGGCGCACCACGGCGTGGCCGCCATCAGCACCAGCGTCAGCACGCCCGCGGTCGCCAGCAGCGCCTGGTACAGCACGCGGGTGCGGCCATCGCCCAGCCGCACCGCGAGCGTGATCTTGCCCGACTGAGCGTCGGTGGGGATGTCGCGCAGATTGTTGGCCACCAGCACCGAGGACGACAGCGCCCCGATCGCCACCGCCAGCGCCAGCCCCACCCAGTCGACCCGCAAGGCCTGGGTGTACTCGGTGCCGAGCACGGCGACCAGGCCGAAGAACACGAACACGGCGACTTCGCCGAAACCGGCGTAGCCGTAGGGCTTCGAGCCGCCCGTGTACAGCCAGGCGCCGGCGATGCACACCGCGCCCACCGCGATCAGCCACGGCGCGCTGACGAGCGCGAGGGCCACGCCGGCGGCCGCCCCGACGGTCAGGCTCGCCACCGCGGCGGTGAGCACCGCGCGCGGGGTGGCCAGCCGCGAGCCCACCAGGCGCATGGGGCCGGCGCGGTCGTCGTCGGTGCCACGAATGCCGTCCGAATAGTCGTTGGCGTAGTTGACCCCGACGGTCAGCGCCACCGCGACCGCCAGCGCCAGCAGCGCCTTCCACCACACGGCGGATCCCAGCCACGCCGCCGCGCCGGTGCCCGCCACCACCGGCGCCACCGCGTTGGGGAGCGTCCGCGGCCGCGCGCCGGAGATCCACTGCCCGAAATTGGCCACGCACGCATCCTGCCAGGAGCCGCGCGCGGCCCCGCACCCGCGATCGGGCCGGGGGCATGCACCACAATGGGCGGATGCTCGGAGTCATCGGCGGCAGCGGCTTTTACACGTTCTTCGACTCCGGCACCCGCACCATCGAGGTCGACACCCCCTACGGCCCGCCCAGCGCCCCGGTGACGATCGGCGCCGCCGGCGGGCACGAGGTCGCCTTCCTGCCCCGGCACGGGGCCAGCCACGAGTTCTCGGCGCACACCGTGCCCTACCGGGCCAACATGTGGGCGCTGCGCAAGCTCGGGGTGCGACGGATATTCGGCCCGTGCGCCGTCGGCAGCCTCAAACCGGAGAACGGTCCCGGCGCCGTCGTGGTGCCCGACCAGCTGGTCGATCGCACCCGAGGCCGGCCGGACACCTACTTCGACTCCGGCGGCATCCACGTCGACTTCGCCGACCCGTACTGCCCCACCCTGCGCGCCGCCGTCACCGGGCTGCCCGGGGTGGTCGACGGCGGCACCATGGTGGTGATCCAGGGGCCCCGCTTCTCCACGCGCGCCGAAAGCCAGTGGTTCGCCTCGGCGGGGTTCTCGTTGGTCAACATGACCGGCTATCCAGAGGCGGTGCTCGCCCGGGAACTCGAAATGTGCTACGCGACAATCGCTTTGGTCACCGACCTGGATGCCGGGGTGGCGCCGGGTGAGCGTGTGACCGCCGTCGAGGTGTTCGCCGAATTCGAGAAGAACATCGGGGGATTCAAGGAGCTGGTGCGCGACGCGATCGGCCGGGTCGACAGCGAACGCAACTGCACCCACTGCCTGCCGCACACCGGCGTCACCCTGCCCGTCGAGTTGCCATGAGGGTGTTGCTGACGGGTGCCGCCGGTTTCATCGGGTCGCGGGTGGACGCGGCGCTGCGGGCCGCGGGCCACGACGTGGTCGGCGTCGACGCGTTGCTGCCCGCGGCGCACGGCCCGAATCCGGTGCTGCCGCAGGGATGTCACCGCGTCGACGTCCGCGACGCCGACGCCCTGGCACCCCTGCTCGACGGCGTGGACCTGGTCTGTCATCAGGCGGCGATGGTGGGCGCGGGCGTGGACGCCGCCGACGCCCCCGCCTACGGCGGCCACAACGACTACGCCACCACGGTGCTGCTGGCGCAGATGTTCGCCGCCGGGGTGGGCCGCCTGGTGCTGGCGTCGTCGATGGTCGTTTACGGGCAGGGCCGCTACCACTGCGAGCGGCACGGGCAGGTCGACCCCCTGCCGCGAGGGCGCGCCGACCTGGACGCCGGCATCTTCGAACACCGCTGCCCGGTCGGCGGCGAGGAACTGCAGTGGCGGCTTGTCGACGAGGACGCCGCGCTGCGGCCGCGCAGCCTGTACGCCGCCGGCAAGACCGCGCAGGAGCACTACGCGCTGGCGTGGTCGGAGTCGACCGGCGGCTCCGTGGTGGCGTTGCGCTACCACAACGTCTACGGTCCCGGGATGCCCCGCGACACCCCGTACTCCGGGGTGGCGGCGATCTTCCGCTCATCCCTGGAAAAGGGGGACGCGCCAAGGGTTTTCGAGGACGGCGGGCAGATGCGCGACTTCGTCCACGTCGACGACGTGGCCGCGGCCAACCTTGCGGCCGCGGCGTCGACGCTGGGGGGATTCACCGCGGTCAACGTCTGTTCGGGGCGGCCCGTGTCGATCCTGCGGGTGGCCTCGGCGCTGTGCGAGGCCCGCGGCGGTGGGCTCGCGCCGGTGATCACGGGCCAGTACCGCAGCGGCGACGTGCGCCACATCGTCGCCGACCCGTCCCGGGCGGCGGAGGTGTTGGGCTTTCGCGCGACCGTCGACCCGGCCGAGGGCCTGCGCGACTTCGCGTTCGCGCCGCTGCGCTGAGCGCAGCGCCTTACGCCTGCGGCGGCCGGTAGATCTTCGGTTTCTGCAGGGGGATCTGTCGCGTCGCGGAGTCGTCGCCGCGGAAGAGCCGGGGGCCGGTGCTGATCCGGGTGGTGGCGGCGGCCGACGGCGGGGCGGCGTGGCCCACCGGGACGCGCGCCCTGGGCTCGGCGGGCGCGGCCGGGGCGGCCGGCCTACGGGCGGCGCGGCGGCGGCGCGCGCGGCGGCCGCGCAGCTGCCCGGTGACGATGGCGGCCCCCAGGATGCACAGGGCCAGGCCGCACAGCGCCACGTCGAAGGTGCTGGTGATCTGCTGGGCGAGGTTGTTGCCGTAAACCGGGTGCTGCGCGGGCGAATTGGGTGAATCCGCGAACCGGGGCGCCAGCACCACACCGACCACGACGCGGGCGACGCTCAGCGTGGCGACCAGCCCGCACAGCGACGAGATCAGTCGGGCGGAGCGGGTGGCGTCGGCCAGGTTGATCCGCAGCCAGATTGCGAGAAGCGCGGTAGCCAGGTCGAATCCGGCCAGCACCACGCTGTCGTACCGAGAGAACGGGTAATCCAGGCTCACGGCGACGAAGAGGTCGGTCAGCCGCATCAGCATCGAGCCCAGCCCCCATACGGCTATGAGCAGCAAGCCGTTTCGGGCCGCGGCCCGCCAGGAGGTCTCCTCGGCGCGGATCGTGTTGCGGTGACCGAAGAGGGTTCGCGGCGCGAAGATCGCCGCCGCCGCGGCCCACGCCAGGTAGCCCTCGAACCCCACCCCGGCGGTCGAGGTGTTCTGCGCGATGCCGTGGAACGCGTCGACGTCGCGGCCGATCGGCAGGACCCACACCAGGACCCCCGCGACCAGCGTCGAGGCGCCGAGCGCGACCGTGGCCAGCCGGGCCGCCCTAGTGCCGCGCAGCAACCACCGGGAGGCGACCAGCACGGCGAC
>NZ_LZIZ01000133.1:0-17585 GCF_001666915.1 Mycobacterium sp. E3339
CTGCCCGGCGCGAACCGGCGCTCGCGGAAGCCGTCGAGGTCGATCTTGAGTCGGCGGAACGAGTCCTCGCGCGCGTCGATCAGCGCGTCCATGCTGCTCAGGATCCGCTCGATGCCCTCGGCGTCCTTGGGCGACACGATGTCGGTGACGTGCGGCAGGGACGCCACCTGGGCGAGCGTCGCGCCGCCGATGCAGAAGAACGTGACGCGCGACGGGGTGTACATCGTTGCCGCCGAACACATCAGCGTCATCAGCGTGGTGGTCTTGCCGCGCTGCTTGGCCCCCACCACGATGACATTGCTGCGCAGCGCGTCGACCGCGTGCACGATCTGCTTGGACTCTTCGGGAATGTCCATCACGCCCACCGGGAACATCAGGCCCGGGTTCTGGCCGTAGTCGACGTGCCACGGCTTGCCCCGGTAGGCCGCCACCAGGGTGTCGACGGGCTCGGGGTCCTCCAGCGGCTCCAGCCAGGGGCGGCGCGGCGACCGGTGCGGAACGTCATGCAGCGATTCCCGCAGCACGTCGACGATCTTCTTTCGCTTGAAACCGTCGTCGTGGTAGAGGAATTCGTCGGGCTCGGAGTCCACGGCGGCGGCCGCTTCCAGCGCCGCCGCGTCCGATGCGTCGAGCGGCTGGAACTGCCAGTTGTACAGCCGCGGCTTGGTCAACGTCATGTCGACGGTGGTCGCCACCTCCTTGGCCTTCGGCACGACGAACGGGGCCGAGAGGTAGAAGCAGCGGAACGGCTCCAGGTCGCGTGGCCCGACCTTGAGCAGCGCGAAACCGTTCTCCTTCGACGGCAGGTGGTAGGCCGCGTCCGAGCCGATCACCTCGCGGCTGTCGTCACCGGATTCCGCCCTCAGCGCGATCCGGAACGCGATGTTGGACTTGACCTTCTGCAGCGACGACAGGTCCAGCCGCTGGCCGCCCAGCATGAAGAACACGTTGGCGCCGCGGCCCTCCTGACCGATGTGGATGATCAAATTGATCCACTTCTCGTGATTGGCAAAGAGTTCCAGGTACTCGTCGACGATCACGAGCAGCACCGGCACCGGCGGCAGGTCCCGGCCGGCGAGCCGGATCTCTTCGTAGTCGTTGGCGTCGCGGGCACCGACCGACGTGAACAGCTCATAGCGTTGCTTGATCTCGCCGTCGATGACACGGCGCATGCGCTCGGCCAGGTGCCGCTCGTCCTTGCCCAGGTTCGACAGGGCGGCCACAACGTGCGGGATGCCCAGGATGTCCTGGGCCGCCGACTCGAACTTCATGTCGACGAAGATGACGTTGAACGTCTCCGGTGAATGCGTCAGCGCGATGCCGTAGACCAACGACAGGAAGAACTCCGACTTGCCCGATCCGCTGGTGCCGATCACCACGGAGTGAAACCCGAAGCCGCCGAAGTCCTTTGCGCGGATGATGATGTTCTGCAGCTCCCCGGTCGGTTTCGCGCCGACCGGGATCTCGCACCAGCGCTCGTCGCCGCGGCCGCGCCGCTCGGCCCACAGCCGGTCGACGTCCAATTCGCGCGGATCGACGATGCCCAGCGCGCGCAACAACTCGGCGGCGCCGCCGGTCGAATCGGCGATTTCGCTGCGGCTGGTCGGTGACCACCGCGCCATGGCCCGCGCGTACCGGTAGGCGCGGTGGATCGACAGCTGGTCGGCATGAGCGAAGAACTTGCCGCGCACCCGCAGCAGCGGGGCCGGGCGCCCGTCTTCGCCGTCGGCGTCGAAGCCGTTGCGGCCGAATCGGACTTCACCGTTTCCCGCCGCGGGGTGCCGCTCCCCCATCTCGAAGACCTGGTCCTGCGCGAAGCCCACTCCAGTGCCGACGCGCGATGCGATGCGCAGCAACGTGATTCCGGCCTTACCGACCTGCCCCACGACGCTCTCCCAGGCGTCGGGGCTGCCGGTGTTGTCGTCGACGATCACCAGGTGCGGCCCCAGATCCACGGTGTCGGTTCCGGTCTCGAGCGCCGACCCCATCGCGGTCGGGCTGGCCGCCGCCAGCGGTGTCCAGGCGCCGCGCTTTCCCTTCATGTGCAGCTCGGCGCCGAGGGTCTCCTCCAGCTCCTCCGGCGTCGCGAATACCAGGCGCCGAAAGCCACACGCATCAAACAGTTCGTCGTGCAGGTTGTGGGGCAGCCACACCATCCACGACCACACCTCGGGATTGCGGGTGACCACCATCAATTTCAGGTCGCGCGGGTTGTGGAACACCGCCAGGGACGACAACACCGATCGCATCAGCGAGCGCAGCCGGTCCAGGTCCTCCCCGACGAAGCTGAACCCCGGCGCCGACCGCAGGTTGACCACCTTCGCAATGTCGCGAATCTTGCGCTGTTCCAGGATGAAATCGCGCAGAGCCTGGCCGGTGACGGGTTCGAGCTCCTCATCGGAGGCGATGTCGGGCCAGGTCACCGACAACACGGAGTCGGGCGCGTGTTGCACGCCGGTGCCCAGCCGCACCTCCAGGAAGTCCACGTCACCGCGGCCGCGCTCCCACATCCGCGGGCCGCCGATGATCGCCCCCAGCCCGCGCGGGTCCGAGTGCACCGCGTTCTGCCATTCGCGCTGCGCGCATACCGCAGACTGGATTTCGTCGCGGTTCGAGTCGAGGTCGCGAAGGTAGCGCCGACGGCCCTTCTCCATCTCGCCCCAAGTGATCTTGCGCGCCCGCCCGAAGCGCCCGGAGAACGCCAGCATGCTGAACGCGCCGATGCCCATCAGCGGGAAGAACCCGGTGGAGAGGCTGCGCACCCCGGACACGTAGAGCATCACGATGGTGCCGATGAGCGCGACGATCAGCGCCGGCACCCCGATCATCACCCAGATATTGCGCGGCTCGCGCTCCGGCAGGGCGATCGGCGCATTCGGTGCTACCCGAACGGGTTTCGGCGGTTCGATCTTGACCCGATTGATGGGGAACGCTTTCTTGGACATCCCTAGCCTCCCGCCTTCGCCGATGTCGTCACCACAGCCGCCTTACCGAGCGCCGGCACCGTGTCACGAGCCACGAGCGCTGCCTCCCGCGACAAGGCCGGGCCGGCAGCGAAAGTCCGCAACAACGGCCACGGCGCCTGCACCGCCGAGGCCGGATCCAGCCCCAGCGCGCGCATCGTGTCGTCGTTCGCGGCGATGCCGAACCGAACGCCGTTGTCGGACACCCAGAACAACGATTCACGAGAGTCGGACGTGATCACCCCACTCGTCGAGGTGACGAAGTTCGCCGCCCCGGGCAGCACCAGCACCTGGTTGGCCACCACCGACCCGGGGTCGCGGTCGTCGCGCACCAGGTGCACGATCCGGTCGTCGAGGTACGAATACACCGGTAGCCCGCGGCCGTTGTAGATGACGACGCGGGCTTGCGGATCCGTCGAGCCCTTTTCCCAGCTGACGCAGGTGGTCGGATTCGCCGCCGTATCAATGAAATTCAGGCGCTTCGTCGGGTAGTAGTCGACCGCGAGCGAGTTGACTTGGGGGATGTTCACCAAGACGTCGGGCGCCACCACCCGGGGTGCCGTCGACCCGTACGAATTGGCGCTGCGGAGCAGATCCGCGACGAAGCTGGTGATCTTTTGCACGCCGTCTGGCAGCAGCACATAGAACTGCTTGCCGCCACCGGTGGTTTGCGCCTGCAGCACCGCACCCACCTGCGAGCCCGAAACCCAGGTCGACGGCGCGCCCGCCTGGGGAACGTCGGGGACGCGCAGCGGCTCGGTCGCGGGCAGGCCGTCGTACAGCGCGCGCGAAATCTCCACCGGCGACGTCACTCCCGGGTCGAGCCCCAAGCTCAGGGTGATCGCCCTGCTGGCGGGATCGACCTGCGAGCGTTTGCCGCCCCAGATCACGTAGGTATTGCCCTCGAACGTCACGAGCAGGCCGGCGTCCTCGGCCAGCGGTTCAGCGCGTCCGCCGCCGTTGAGTGTCCCCGCAATTGAGGTGACGACCGGTTTCTCGCCACTGCGCGGGCGCCCGGCGGTATCGCAGACCGCCCATGCCGAAATCCCGCCCCGGTTCACCGGCATCGCCGCGGGCGCACCCGGTATGCCGATCAGCGGCCCGGTCGGATACTTGGCGATCTCGCTGCGCTTCACCCACGTCGGCTGGTTCGCCGTCCCGGTGGCCAGCCGGGCGGACGTCAGGTTCAGGGCCGGATAGAGCCGGCCGTCGATGCGCGCGTAGATCGCGCCGGAATCACGATCGCCGATGATCGATGATTCACCAACTGCGCCAGTCGGTTTCAGAACGTTCAGCAGCAACATCCATCCGGCGCCGATGGCCACCAACAAGATTGACAACACCAACGCGGCGGTCTGCTTGCGGTCGTCGTGCTTCATGCGCACCGAGAAACGGGTGGTCGCCGCCCGCAACCGTCGGTTGTAGAACAGGTGACCGGAATTCTGGTCGCGGTTCGACAAACTCAGCGGCATGCTCAATACCCCTTCGGTGATCGGCGAGGATCGGCCTGCTGAATCCGATCGGCCAAATTCGACGCGTCGGCGGCAACGCCGTAGCGGCCCATCGCGTAGTTGATGAACGCGCACGCCTGGGCCAGAAGGTCGTGGATGTCGCGGGACGTTCCCGGCTGGTGATAGGCCGCGAACGTCGGGCCGATGAACTGCCAGGCGCCCTTGCTCGGCGTGCCCCGCGCCGCGTTCGAGTCCCAGTCGTTGACCGCGTTGGCGTTGTAATTGGACTCGCGGCGGGCCACCAGATCCATGCCGCGCTCCCAACGGGCGCGCGCGGCCGGGTCGTGAATGCCCTTGATATCCAAGGCTTTGCGGATCGCCGCTAGGACGGCCGGCCGGCCGGTGCCCTGCATGTGTTCTCGCCTTCGTCGGTAGCGCAGCCGCCCCAGTTTTAACGCGTGCAACCGGGCACGGCGGCGGGATATCAGGATGTGCCGGTGCTGGGCGCGTAACCGCGCCGCCATTCGGGCCATCGCCTCGCGATGCGCCATCGGGGTGTCGGCCGACGCGTCGGCGATTGCGTCGTCGAGTACTGCCCGGGTGGCCGCCCGCGCTTGCGCGTGATCGGCGCGGGTCGCGGTCATGATTCGTGCGAGTTCACGGTCGGTGTCGGCGGACCTGCGGAGGTCGTCGAGCGCGTTGATGGACCTTCGCGCCGCGGCGCCAGGAAGGCCGTCGGTTTTGAGCTCGCGGGGTTCGTACACGCGGTCGACCGGAGCCGCGATGGTCTCGCGCGCAAACAATCCGTGGCCGCGGGACAGCGCCGCGACCGCCCGCATCGTCAGCGGATCAGTCAACGCTTGTCCCCTATGCGTCCATCCGTCCTGGACACTCGAGCTGCTCCCACACCCCTTGGTCGCGAAAATCCGTACTCAATAGCATGCACGAATAGGCAGTTCCGCTGTCAATAACGAGCTCGTTTGACCCTACTGCCGAGCGGTTGACCCGACCACTCACCCATCAAGGGCGTGGGAATGGCTTGCGGTGCCGCCTATTCCTTCGGCTCGTCCTCGCTCGGCATGATCACGATGCGCCGGTTCGGCCGGTTGGTGACGACGGTCGGCTTGTCCTCACCGGGCTTGGGCCCGGGGGCGGCCGGCGGCATCGTCAGGCGGCCCTTGACGGGCTGACCGTTGGGCACGCCCGGGGCGGAGATCCGCTTTTCCGGTGGCTTCTCTTTGTTGCCGCCTTCGCCGTGCCCGCCCATCGCGCCGGGGGGCATCATGCCCATCCCGCCCATACCGCCGGGGCCAGTGGTGGTCGGCGCGCCGCTAACCGGCGGCGGCATGGCCGCCTTGGACGCCCCGGCCGGCGTCGTCGGCGGGGAAGAGCTGGGCACCGGAGGCGGGCCCAAGGAACTGGCTGGGGTGGTGCCCCCGCCGCCACCTCCGAGGCCGGCGCCGCCGCCGCCCGAGCCCGCGCCGCCGCCGAGGCCCGCGTCGGGTTTGACGCTGTCGGCCAGATGCGGGTCACTGGCGAGGCCGGCGCCGTGGGCGCCTTGAACCGCGCTCATCAGCGGTTGGATGGCGCTTTGGCCGGCCTGCATCGCCTGCTGGGGCAGCTGCGTCAGCGGGCCCATGATGCCGCCGACCGCGCCGCCCAGCGCGCCGGTGATGCTTTGCAGCATCTGCTGCATCATCTGCGGGGCTTGCTGGCCGACGTTCTGCATCTGTTGCTGTGAATCCGCTTCATTGGCGGGGAATTTCGCTGCAGCATCAGCGGCGTGCGCACGACGGTCAGCATCTGCCGCTGCGGCGTCGGCGGCGTCTTTCGGGACCCCGCCGTTGCCGGCGGCTCCGAGCGCTCCCCGGAGTATGTCGGTCTGGCTGGTTCCGCCCGCGGAGAGGGGGAAGGGCATCGGCGCCGGCGCCTCGGGGGCACCGGCCAGTCCGCCCAGCACGGCCGGGGTGTTTTTGATGGTGCCGCCGCCCCCAGTCATTGCCTCACCTCCACCCCGTTTGCCAAGTCTGCAGCCGCTTCGTGTGCACTCACGCACCACGCGATTCGTTTGCACCATTTTGGCATAACGCGCCGCAATGGGTATTCACCTCGACTTTCGAGGTGCTCTAGGCGGCACTGTGATGGCTGATCACGTCGAACCAGGCCAGGTGGTAGTTCGCGAGGTATTCATGCCCGTCGATCAGTGCCTCGATTGCCGCGAGGAGCATCCAGTCTCCGACGGCGACCGCATCGTGGTCAGGGTATGCCGCCAGCACCGAATTCTGGATATCGCCGATGCAACTGCGCAGAAGCCCGGTTTCGTTCTCGAGCACCCCGGTCTTTCGTACCGCTGGCGTCACGAGCGCCTGCGCAATTCGGGGCAGGCCGTCGCGTCGTCGTACGGCTTCGACGAGCGCTGGTCCTAGCTCGTCCACTGGCGGTGCGCCCGCGCGGGCTGGCCGATCGCCGCTCAGCGCGGGTGCTTCCGGGTCCGATTCGGCCACGTAGGTGTTGTGCTCGTGCGCGGCGGCAACCACGACCGCGCCCAGAAGATCGACCACGTTCGCGTCCCGCCGGCGTGCGGCCGGTTCGAGCAGCGTCACGTGTGCGGGCAAGCGGACGTGCGGCGGAATCCATCCGCCAGCGAGGTCGGTGACGAGGAGGGTGGTGGTGCCGTCGTCTCGTAGACCCGCCGCCCATGAAAGCCGCGGCTCTTGGCGGGCCACCGCATCGACGAGGCGCTGGAGACGCTGCTGCTCGGCAGCCCTGCTCGATACCGCACCGGCCGTCGCGCCGGTTGCCGCCGACATAGCTGACGCGCCGACCATGCTCGACGAGTTGGCGCCGCCCTGAGTGCCGGCGGCTCCCTGCGCCGCGCGCTCCACGGGCGAAACAACGGGGCCGCCGGCCGACGGGGACGAACCCGGCGACGGCGCGACCGGTGCTCCCGACACCGGTCCGGCCGGAGCTGATGGCGTGACAGGCGGTGCTGCCACCGTGGGGCGCAGATCTGAGCCGTATGCGGGTAATGGGCCAGCGGGGACACTCGGGCCACCGGACAGCGAGGCCGGCGTTCCAGACCACGATCCACCCGCCACTACTGGCGCGACCGGAGCGGCTCCTGTTGCCGGGGCAGCCGGGGCGGGCGGCGGGGCCGCATCAGTCGGAGTGGCCTGTGGAATGAAGACGCCGGCGCTGGGTGCGGTCGGCGCGACCGGTGGTGTGCCCGCCGGTGGCCCGGCTTGCGGCGGTGTGCCGGATTCCATCGCGCTGACTGCGCCTGACGAAATGCCTTGTGCACCAGCACCTGCCGGCTGCCCCGTTGCCATGCCGGAAGCGAAAGATTGCGCCAAGTTCGGTGAGCCGGTTTGTCCCAGGCTGGCGGGTGACATCGTCATCGGACTGCTGGGTGTCCCCGGCATTCCGGGAGATACCGACCCGCCGCCGCCAGGCATGTGCAGACCCGCACTGGAAACAGGCACACCGGCTGATGGCACTCCACGACCCGCCCCATCACTGCCGACAGGCGACACTCCTGGCCCGTGCGGGCCTCCGCCAAAGGATCCGGGGCCGCGACCGTGACCCGCCCCGTCGCCGCCAACCGCGGGTGCTGGTGCTGGCGTCCCGCCCGGACCGGGCGGGACGCCGCCGCCTCCAGCTGCACCATCGCCGCCAACGGCTGAGTGTGGGGGTTCTAGATCCTCGCCCGTGAGCGGCTTGGGTGGTCGAACATCACTGTTCTGAAAGCCGTTTTCACGAGCCCACGTTCGCGCGTCGGCACCGACGCCGTCAGCATCGAGGATCTTCTGCGTTGCGGCCGTGAGTTTGTCGCCTGCGTTCATGCTCGCGTTCGCCGCATCGCCGTTACATCGCAACTGCACAGCCTGTACCTCCGCTACCTTTTCAGGCAGAGGCTTTTTAGACGCGAGTATCGCGTCTATCTCTTTGTTGCCCTCATTCGCAATATCCGTCAACCGGCTTCGCAGATAGTCGACTGCATCTGCAGCCGAGTCAAAAGCTCCAGCCTTGATCTGATATTTCTCGGCAAGGTCCATGTGGAACTTCTCACCTTGTTGATATCTGGATATAAGGTCGTCCGCCGTGTGGCCCTGATTATGTGCGGCCACCAATGTCCATTGGGTGCGCAAGTCCTGCGAATACAATTGTTGCTCGAGACATGCTTGGCGCCAGTGTTGAGCGCCGGCGCGGAGGTCAATCGGCGGTCCTGTCCACCAAGGACCAATTAGCGCCGCCGTCCATATACCGGGCGGAAGGTCAACCCCCACCACCGCATACCCTTTTTATGACGGCATCCTTCGCGTTCACGTCATCAACTGCTGCGCGGAATTCAGGCTCGGTAGCGGCACCCTCGCTGCTTTTCGCGGTGTCGGACAAATACGCCGTCGCGAGTGCCTGCGCCGCGTTCCGATGTTCGGCATCGAGCGCCGGATTCGCCGCAGCATTTCCCAGCAATACGGCAGCATTAGTAAGGGCGATACGCGCGAACGCCTTATCGCTTCCATTGGTGTCGACCTGGACTGCCCGCGCGGCCAAACCGTAGGTATCGCACAGTTGTCGTTGCGCCGCTGCGACCTCAGATGCGGTGTAGGTGGGCGTGCTGGAGATCGCAGGAGAGCGTGCCACCGTGGGGCGTGTCAGTCCCACAACAAGCGCAGCTACTGCTATCGCGGACGTCAATCCCAGCGCTGCCAGCTGCCATCGGCTTGACCGCGAGACTGGCGGGCCAGAATAGGTCTGAGTCCAAGTCGCCGCCGGCGGCTGAGGGATCGGCCCCTGTCCGGATCCCCAAAGAGGCTGGTTCCCCACCCTACGTCTCCCTCTCAAATCTTTTTGGGCCAGTTGAGACTGCTTCCTGATCACCTGTATAGCCGCAATATCCATAGTGGTGCAGGTGAGGGACAGCAGCAATTCACCCTGACCGCTAATTCATTGCCCTCGGGCTGTCCGTCGCACGCCGACGCAAATCGCGAGCGTCCACACCACGCCACTCTCTGTACTCCCAGCTCGCCTCGGACTGGAGCTGCGTCGTGCTCGGCGCTCCCACGTACGGGCCCTCGTTCGAGCGTTAGACCAGGTCTCAAGCGCCCGGGAACGCTAGGCCCTTGTTGATTGGGTGCCGCGGGTCCATTCGCAAGGGTCAGCCACCGCAAATCCTTTTCATCGTGCCGTCGGCGGCATTGACGTCCGCCACCGCCGCTTGCCATGCTGGATCGCTGCTGCCGTTGACCACGCTGCCAACAGCTGTCAGGTCGCGGTACGTGCGCGCAAGGGCTAACGCGGCTGAGCGGTCATCAGGCTTGAGAGCGGGACGAGCCGCTGCCGCTTCGAGCATTACTGCGCCGTTCACCGTGGCAATGCGAGCAAGCGCTGTGCCCCCGCCGTTCGATTCGATTTGCACCGCGCGCGCGGCGCGCGAGTAAGCGTCGCACAACTGTTGTTGAGCGGCAGCGGTGTCGGCAGCGGAGTATGTAGGTGGCGTCGAAGCCGTTGACGACGGTGCCGAAGTCGTCGGTCTTGTGAGGACCACAGCAAGGGCAGCTATGGCCGTTACGAGGGCGAGCGCAGCCAGTGCAATCCCAGGCCATGCGCGTGAGCGTTGCGGCGGCTGAGTCGAATATGGCGGCCACGGGGCGGGTTGCCCCCCGGGTATATCCCTCCCAAAGTTAGGAGTGAGGTTCTCTGCCATACGCCCTCCTATCGGTCCATCGGCCCGCTCGCGAGAAATCTCGCGTTGCCGCGGATATGTCAACCACAATGATCATCGTCAACAACCGCGCGTCACCGCCCGCCCGCCAAAATTTATGTAAGCGTCAACTGCAGCATTGCCCGCCCGAGTCGTCAACTTTTCAAGTGCAAGCGCTAAACCGTTCTTCAAGAGCAGTATTTTCGCATTCTTAGCCGGTGATGCTGAGATCGGTTGCGGTACAAAAGGTCTCGACTTGCACATGCTCGAAGCCTGGGCAGCGCCGCCAGCGGCGTAGCGCGGCCAGTCGTCGTCTGAGACGTTGGCCGCAAGCTATTCAAGGCGGCTGACCGGCAAATCACGTGCCTCCGCATACCTTCTTCATCGCAGCATCTTTCGCATTGACATCATCGACTGTTGCCCGCCAAGCGGGATCTTCGCGCTGTAGTTGGCTTCCCATCGCAGTGGCATTGGTGTAGGCCGCGGCAAGCGTAAGGGCGGCGGCTTGGTCACTTGCCGCCAACGCAGGAGCTGACGTCACAGCTTGCTGCAGCATCACTGCCGCATTAACGGATGCGACGCCAGCCAATGCCGGATTGTCACCATTGGTGTCGATTTGAACGGCTCGTGCGGCGACTTTGTATACGTCACATAGCTTCTTGTGCGCGTCTGCGGCTTGCGTCGAGGCATCGTTCGGTGCCGAGGAGGTCGTTGTGGTTGCAGAGGAGCTGCTTGTAGACCGCGCGGACGCGACAACGAGGGCTACTGCGCCCAGCACAACGGCGAGCGATGCCAAGGCAACGGCTGGCCATGTGCGGAGATGCCTTGGTTGATGCGGAGAGGTCGGTTGCCGCTGAACCGGCGGCGGTTGCCCGCCGAAGTTTGTAGGTACATCCCGCATGCCGCCCTCCTTCCGCCGCCTCGTTCACGGTAGGAGCCATTTTCTTGGATTGTCCACATGCATTGGATCTCAATGCCGCAACGACGCCCCTTACCGGTGGGCTTGCGGCCGGGAAGTCGCGGGTTTCGGTTGCAGAGCCGGCCAAGGCCCTAGCACTAGCTGGGACGCGGTTTCTGCATGCCGATCTTCATCCACGACAGCATTGCGGTTGGAGCAGGCAATGTTAAACGAACCCGCCTAACTGCTAGCTTCGATGCCGCTTGGTACTTGACGCCACTTGGGCGTCCGCCAGTTCGTACCCTCACACCCGAGACGCCGGAGCCGACCCCGGTCGCACAGCCTGCATTTCGCCGGCGTTGTGCTGATCCATACTCGTGAACCCTCGGGCCGCGTAGTGCGCCTTCGAACCGACATCGGTCAGCGTCTGCTTGTGGCCCTGCAAGTTCTCAACGTGTCGCGTGTGCGCGGCGCTGAGCGCCTCGTGAAAGGAATCGGCGGCGGCGAAGTCGCCGAACATGCCGGATGCCAGCGGCCCCCGCGCAAGCTGATCGGCGCCCTCTTGTGCGTGCCCGCCAGCGCGATGCGAGTCGTTGCCTCCGGTGTGCAGAAGCTCCGTGTCGACGAACATTGCCACCCCTTCCTCGTCGACCGCGGCGACAACTCCATCACCTCAAGACGCCGCTACTGATCAGGCTAAATACGCCGCCCGCAGCGGTCAATTCACCGATCTCCCCGAAGAGAAGCGCTTCACAACGCGCTCGCGCCGTCGGCCAGCCCGTCCCCGTCCGAATCGGTCAGCCGCACGTTCCACTTGCCGTCGCCGTCGGTGTCGACGTACCCGGTGACGCCGTCCTCGTCGGCGCACACCACCCGGTCGGCCAGCCCGTCGTTGTCGGTATCAAACAGCCGGTCATCGGCGCTGCCGTGGCCGTCGAAGTCGACCAGCGGGCCGCCGGTGTGCTCGACACCGTCGAGCCCGAGCCACCGCAGTTGCCGTCCCTGTTCGGTGGCGATCCCCCACGTGCCCGAACCATCGTCGGTGAAGTACGCCTCGGGAGTGCCGTCGTTGTCCACGTCGAGCACCAAATGATCGGCGATGCCGTCGCCATCGAGATCCGCGAACGCGTCGTCGTGCAGTCCATCACCGTCGAAGTCCAGGCCGAAAGCGTCGAGTCGGCCGTCACCGTCGAGGTCCAGATCGAGTTGGCGGTGCCAGATCGCCGCCGCGCCGTCATCGCCCGCCATGCAGTAGTCCATGGCAAGTCGGACGCGCGACCGGCGCTACGCGTTCCCCCGCGAACTCCACCAGTTCAGCAGTTCCGCGGTCGCCTCGTCGGCGGACAGCGGTCCGCGCTCCAGCCGCAGCTCCTTCAAAAAACGCCACGCCTCGCCGACTTGCGGGCCCGCCGGGATGTGGAGTAGCTCCATGATCTGGTTGCCGTCCAAATCGGGACGCACCCGCGCCAGATCCTCCTTGGCGGCCAGCTCGACGATCCGCTCCTCCAGCCGGTCGTAGCTCGCTTGCAGCCGCGCGGCCCGGCGCTTGTTGCGCGTCGTGCAGTCGGCGCGCACCAGCTTGTGCAGCCGGGGCAGCAGCGGCCCGGCGTCGGTGACGTAGCGCCGCACCGCCGAATCGGTCCACTTGCCCTCGCCGTATCCGTGGAACCGCAAGTGCAGATACACCAGCTGCGAGACGTCCTCGATCATCTGCTTCGAATACTTCAACGCCCGCAATCGTTTTCGCGCCATTTTGGCGCCCACCACCTCGTGGTGATGGAAGCTCACGCCGCCGTCGGCTTCATGCCGCCGGGTGGCGGGCTTGCCGATGTCATGCAGCAGCGCGGCCCAGCGCAGCACCAGATCCGGGCCGTCATCCTCCAGCGCGATGGCCTGCCGCAGCACCGTCAGCGAATGCTGGTAGACGTCCTTGTGCTGGTGGTGTTCGTCGATGGCCATCCGCATGCCGCCGACCTCAGGCAGCACCACGTCACCCATGCCGGTCTGCACCAGCAGATCGATGCCAGCCACCGGGTCGTCGCCGAGCAGCAGCTTGTCGAGCTCGGCGGCCACCCGCTCGGCGCTGATCCGCGCCAGTTCGGGCGCCATCTCCTCGATCGCCTCGCGCACCCGCGGGGCGACGGCGAAGCCGAGCTGCGAAACGAACCGCGCCGCCCGCAGCATCCGCAGCGGGTCGTCACCGAACGACACCGACGGTGCCGCCGGGGTGTCGAGCACCCGTTCACGCAGCGCCGCCAAACCACCCAAGGGGTCGAGGAATTCGCCGGGCCCGGCGGGCGTGACGCGCACGGCCATCGCGTTGGCGGTGAAATCGCGGCGCACCAGATCGTCCTCGAGGCGGTCGCCGTACCGCACCTCGGGGTTACGCGAAACCCGGTCGTAGGTGTCGGCGCGGAACGTGGTGATTTCCAGGCGATGGCCGTCCTTGCCGACGCCGACCGTGCCGAATTCGATGCCGGTGTCCCACAGGTTGTCGGCCCAGCGGCCCAGGATTTGTTGCACCTGCTCCGGGCGGGCGTCGGTGGTGAAGTCCAAGTCGGGACTCAACCTGCCCAGCAGCGCATCTCGCACCGAGCCGCCGACGAGGTACAGCTCGTGTCCCGAGCCCTCGAACGCCGAGCCCAGCTCGCGCAGCATGGGCGCGTGTTGGTTCAGGGCCACCTGGGCGGCGGCGAGCAGCTCGACATCGGCTTCGGGCACGTTCGATCAGCCTAGTAGGCGGGCGCGACCATCACCGCGGTGCGCCATCGCGCGGCCCGCTAGCGGCGAGTATGTCCTGGGAGACGATGTCGTGCCAGCTACTATCGCTTGGGTGTCGGACGGCGAACAACGCAAGCCACGTCGACGCCGGGGGCGGCGGCGCGGTCGTGGGGCGGCTAGTTCGACCGAGAACCAGACGAACGGCCAAGCGCCCGCGGACTCGACGGCGACGAAATCGCGCCGATCCCGTTCGCCTCGCCGCGCGCCGGATCGGCTGCGCACCGTGCACGAAACCTCCGCCGGGGGCTTGGTCATCGACGGCCTCGACGGTCCGCGTGACGCCCAGGTCGCCGCGTTGATCGGCCGCGTCGACCGGCGAGGGCGGATGTTGTGGTCGCTGCCCAAGGGCCACATCGAACTCGGTGAGACCGCGGAACAGACCGCTATAAGAGAGGTCGCCGAAGAGACCGGCATCCGCGGCAGCGTGCTGGCCGCGCTGGGACGCATCGACTACTGGTTCGTCACCGACGGCCGCCGCGTCCACAAGACGGTCCACCATTATTTGATGCGCTTCTCCGGCGGCGAGTTGTCCGACGAGGACCTCGAAGTGGCCGAGGTGGCTTGGGTACCCATCCACGAGCTGCCGTCGAAGCTGGCCTACGCCGACGAACGTCGTCTGGCCCGCGTGGCCGACGAGCTGATCGACAAGCTGCAGAGCGACGGCCCCGCCGCGCTGCCGCCGCTGCCGCCGACCTCTCCCCGGCGCCGCCCGCAAACGCATTCGCGGACCCGGCACGCCGACAAGCCGGCCACCAGCCGGAAGAACGGCCACGGGCCCGGGCCGTGACGGCATCCCGACTCTGCCTGTTGCGCCTCGCGGCGGTGATCGGCATCGTGGCCGGCTTTGCGATGCTCACCGGTCCCGTCATGCCGCGCGCGGGTGCGGGCGAGCCCGGCACCACACCTTTCGTCCGGGTCCGCATCGACCAAGTCACCCCGGACGTGGTCACCACGTCCAGTCCACCCGTCGTCACCGTCAGCGGCATGGTGACCAACATCGGTGACCGCCCCGTCCGCGACGTGATGGTCCGGCTCGAACACGCGGGGGCGGTCACCGCGTCGGCGAGCCTGCGGACCACCCTGGACGGCGACACCGACCAATACCAGCCCGCCGCCGACTTCCTCACGGTCGCTCCCGAGTTACAGCGGGGCCAGCAGGTCGGCTTCACCCTGTCGGCGCCGCTGCGCTCGTTGACCAAGCAGTCGCTGGGCATCGACCAGCCCGGCATCTACCCGGTCTTGGTCAACGTCAACGCCACGCCCGACTACGGCGCCCCCGCGCGGCTCGACAACGCGCGCTTCCTGCTGCCCGTCGTCGGGGTGCCCCCCGACCAGGGCGGTGATCTGGGCTCGGCCGTCGCGCCCGACACGTCCAAACCCGTGTGGATCACGATGCTGTGGCCGCTGGCCGACCGGCCCCGGCTCGCGCCCGGTGTGCCCGGCGGCACCATCCCGGTGCGCCTGGTCGACGACGACCTGGCCACCTCGCTGGCCAGCGGCGGCCGGCTGGACGTCCTGCTGTCGGCGGCCGAAGTCGCCACCAGCCACGACGTCGACCCCGACGGCGCCGTCGGCCGGGCACTCTGTTTGGCCGTGGACCCCGACCTGCTGGTCACCATCAACGCGATGACCGCCGGCTACGTGGTGTCCGATTCGCCCGACGGCCCCGCTCAACTCCCCGGCACGCCGACCCATCCGGGCGCCGGGCAAGCCGCCGCGGTCGAGTGGCTCAACCGGCTGCGGGCCCTGGCGCACCGCACCTGCGTGGCGCCGCTGCCCTACGCGCAAGCCGACCTGGGAGCCCTGCAGCGCGTCAACGATCGGGGGCTCAGCGCCGCCGCCACCACCGGTGTCAACAGCATCGTCGACCGCATCCTGGACGTGGCCTCCGTGCGGGGGGCCACGTTGCTGCCCGACGGGCCGTTGACCAACGGCGCGGTCAACCTGCTCGGCGCCAACGAGAGCACCGTCGCCGTCGCCGCGGCCAACTTGTCCGCAACGGACGCGTCCGCCGAGGCCAACGTCGACACCGCGCCCCGGCGCGTCTCCCCGCAAGTGGTGGTCGCCCCCTTCGACCCGGCGGTCGGCGCCGCACTGGCCGGCGCGGGAAGCTCACCCGCGGTCCCCACCTACCTGGACCCCTCGCTGAGCGTCCGGCTGTCCCATGACTCGGTGACCGCGCGCCGCCAGGACGCCCTGGGCTCGATGTTCTGGCACGCCCTGCGCCACGACGACGCGCCGCGCACCCAGATCCTGGTCCCGCCGGCGACCTGGAACCTGCAGGCCGACGACGCGCACGTCATCCTGACCGCGCTGACCACCAGCATCCGCTCCGGCCTGGCGGTCCCGCGCCCGTTGCCGGCGGTGGTCGCCGAGGCCGCGGCCCGCACCGAGCCGTCCGAACCGGTGGGCGCCGACACCTCCGCACGCGGCCGCTTCGACGACGACGTCACCGCCGCGGTCGCCGGGCAGGTCGGCCGGCTGTGGGGGCTGACGTCGGCGCTGAGCACCGACGAACGCACCGGGCTGACCGGCATCCAGTACACCGCCCCGCTGCGCGAAGACATGCTGCGCGCGCTGAGCCAATCCGAGCCCCCCGACACCCGCAACGGGATGGCCCAGCAGCGCCTGGCCGTCGTCGGCAAGACGATCAACGATCTGTTCGGCGCCGTCACGATCGTCAACCCGGGCGGCTCCTACACCCTGGCCACCGAGCACAGCCCGCTCCCCTTGGCGCTGCACAACGGCCTGGCCGTCCCGATCCGGGTGCGGTTGCAGGTCGACGCCCCACCGGGAATGACCGTCACCGACGTCGGCCAGATCGAGTTGCCGCCCGGATACCTGCCGCTGCGGGTGCCGATCGAGGTGAACTTCACCCAGCGGGTCGCCATCGACGTGACGTTGCGGACCCCGGACGGCATGCGGCTGGGCGACCCGGTGCGCCTGTCGGTGCATTCCAATGCCTACGGCAAGGTCCTGTTCGCGATCACCATGACGGCCGCGGCGGTGCTGGTGTTGCTGGCCGGGCGGCGACTGTGGCACCGCTTCCGCGGCCAGCCCGACCGCGCCGATTTGGACCGGCCCGATCCGCCGGGGGCCAGGTCCGCGGGCGCGCACGACGCGGCCGACGACCGGGTCGAACACGAGCACCGAGTATGAATCCCGCCCACGGGCAGGCCGCGCGGCAACACCACCGCCTGCCGCAGCCGCCGCGGCGACCCCGAACCCCCGGCTCGCCGCCCACCGGCGCCCACGCCGTGGGCCCGAATACGTTGCGGGTGTTGAGGATTGCCATGAAGACCGACGTCAGCCCGTAGGCCAGGACCTGGGGGAGCAGCAGGTAGGCGAACGCGGTGGTCAGCGGCTCGTTGACCTGCGGGACGCGGCCGAGCATGAGCCGCACCAGCAGCGGCGCGGCGAGCACCGACAGCGCGGTCGCCAACACCAGCAGCGCCGTCGTCAGCGTGACCAGGCGCCGCACGAAGGCCGCGCCGCCGTCGGGGTCGCTCTGCTCGGCGCGGGCGAGCACCGGCACGAATATCGCGGTGAAGGTCGCCTCGAGGACAAGGGCGGCCACCAGGTTCGGCAGCTGGTTGGCCACCGAGAACGCGCTGGACAGCGCGGCGCCCAGGATCGCCGCCAGCAGAACTACCCGGGCGAAGCCGGTGAGCCGGCTGACCAGCGTGGCGAACGCCATCGCCCACGACCGCGACACCAGCGCGGCGTCGGACAGTTCGGGTCGCCGGCGATCGACGCCCGCGGGGACGGGGGGCAGGGGGCCGGTGGGC
>NZ_LZIZ01000134.1:0-7497 GCF_001666915.1 Mycobacterium sp. E3339
GTGATGACGCCCAACTTGACCATGCCCAAGTACGTCGACGGGTTGAACAGCGTCGGCCACACCGTGCGGGTTCTGTGCTCGTTGATCGGCCGGTCCGTGAATCGGTCGCGCAGCCACCTCAGCGTCATGGGCGCCGACAGTGGATGCAACAGCAGATGCCCACAGAACCGGTCGCGGTGGTAGGTGACCGACACGCCGTTGCGTTCATACTGAGCCACCAGTGCGTCGACATCGTCGACGCTGATGATTCCGTCGTGCACTGCCTGTACGACCAGCACCGGAGGCTTGGGCCCCGACTTGCCGAGCCTGGTCTCGTCGAAGATGTGGCGCACTTCGGGCAAGTCCCACAGCTCGTCGGCCGTCATGTCGACGTAGGACCCGATGTCGACGTTGCGAAACTGCCATACCGCCTGGGCAGTCGTCATCGTCTGCAACTCGTCGAGCAACGCCTTGCCCTCGTCGGTCGCGTGCTCATCGACGACCCTTTGCGCGCCGGGAAAGACTTGCGTCAATGCGGAAATCATCAGTGCGGCGAGACCGGCGAAGAAGCTGCCATTGAGGCGGCGCGCCACACTGCCCGGGTCGCCGACGGGCGAACCGAGAACGGCGCCAACGATATTGAGCTCCGGCGCATATCGCTCACATAATTCGGCCGCCCACGCCGACGCCAGTCCTCCCCCTGAATATCCCCACAGACCCACCGGGGCAGACGGCGACAATTCCAATCGCTCGCACCGCATAGCGGCACGCAACCCGTCCAGAATCCGGTAGCCGGGCTCGACGGGAGCGCCCCACATGCCATGGCAGCCTTCGTGGTCCGGTACGCAAACCGCCCAGCCTTCGGCCAGCGCGGCCGTCACCAACAAATACTCGGCTTGGACGAACGCACCGATCGGTCCCGCGCCGCGCCGCATGGCGAACGAGGGAAAACAGCGCGACGCCACAGCGTCGATCGCGCATTGATAGGAGAGCACCGGATAAGCGACGTCTGACTCGCGCTGCGCCGGGACCAGCACTGTCGTCACGGCGACTTCCGGTTCTTCGTGCAGATTCGTGGTGCGGTACAGCAACTGAGTGGCTTTCACTCGTTGACTGATGAGACCCAGGAATCCGATCTCCACGTCGCGCGAGCGCAACACCGTCCCCGGCTCTTCGTGCTCGTATCCCAGTGGCGCCCGGTAGAACGGGTCATCGTCGGGTGAGATCGGCCGTTCGCCGCGGCGCAGCGCGTCGTGCGGCGCGCTGCTGCTGACGCGCACTGGTGTGGCGGAAGAGCTGTCCATTGGCGTGGCGACTCCCTCGGCGTATCGCTGATGGCACGCATTCACGCGGCCCCGAGTTAGCCATTACCCGCGGTACCGGTTTGTCAACCACCGGCCATCCGAAATTCCCGCCGAATTACGGCGTGGGCTCGGTGCGCATCCAGTTTCCGAGAAACGCGCTGGCGCGGAACGACTCGCACCAGTCGGGCGGTTGCGGCCCCACCCACCGACGATCAGGCCTCCTCTGTACGGGAATGAGGGATCTTTGACGGTTGGCGACTGTAGAGGCGTACCAGCGCCATGATTCCCGTGAGAAGAATGGTGAATAACGCTGCCGATGCGCCTGACTCGTACACGTCGGCAATCTGGATGGTTTTGCCGCCGCGGACCGCAACGCCGTCCGGCGGGTGGGTCAGGGCGGCGAAGACCTGAGTGGCGGTGGAAAGCCAGAACAGGCACGGCAGCAGCCAATAGGGGCGGGTTCGGGTGGCGGGGCTCCCGGGGAATCGCGCCTCGACGAGCGCTACGAGCTGAAAGATCAGCCAGCCCGTCAGCAGCCAGCCGAGATAGTTGGTCAGCGGGACTCCCAGCGCGCCGGTCGGGTGGTGATAGGAGTACCAGTCGTGCGCCGTCGCACCGATGGGGTCGTTTACCAGGTCATAACCCCCAAGAATGAACGTCGCCACGATGGGCGTCGTAAAGCGTTCGGCGTTACCCACGGCCACATCGGGAGCGGGTCGCATGATCACCCGGGCCAGTGCCCAGGCCAGCCAGCCGAAAATGATCCAGCTGACGATGGCCACTGGGGGAACGCCCAGGGGCTTCGGACCGGGCAGGTGATGGGTGTAGGAGCCGAACGGGAAACCGGTCGCGACACCGATTGCCTCCATTGCGAACGCAACAACGCCGGCGATGGCGACGAATGCGGCCACGCCTCGTGCGAAGTAGCCCAGCCACGCATGGACGACGACAAACAGAACGAGAAAGCCCAATTGGGCGGCCCCGGCTTGCGCAGCCAGCGACGGACGCACCGCCATAACCAGCGCGGCGACCAGCGTGAGGAACAACAAGACCCAACACGATGCCCAGAGAATCTGCAACCGTGCCCCCGTTCGGCGAGACGATCGCGTCTGCGTAACGGCTGGCGCTCGCTGGGTGGTCTCTTCACTGGTCACCTTGCGCACCCTCCTAGCCGTGCTGTTCGGCGCCCGACGCACGCCGATTCTTGTTTGCTCACGCTATCGCCCGGAGTTGCGGATCTCAGCTATTCGGCGGCATGAGGCAGTGCCGATGCTCGCGGTATTTCAGTGACGAACTAAGGGAACCCGTTGGGGGACAACCGGCCTCGCCGGGGCGGGAACCGGGCTATATGCCCTGGTCAAAGTGGAGCCGATGACGGGAATCGAACCCGCGTATTCAGCTTGGGAAGCTGATGTTCTGCCATTGAACTACATCGGCGCTGTCGACAAGGAAGGCTAGCATCCGGCGGCGGATCCGTTGGGCGAGTAGGGCGGCCGCCAACGACCCGACCGCGGCCGTCGGCCCCGCCGCGCAAATGCCCGCCGCCGCGGAAATGGCCGCTGTCCTGCAAATTCGAAGACGCGTGTTTATTATTCCGTGATCGTGTCGTAATGTGCCTGGGGTGGGTCGGCACAGATTAGCCAAGAAGCGGCGGAAGTCCCCGCTTGTCCTGGCAGCGGCGCTGGGGCCCGCCGCGGTGTTCTTCGCGGCGGCCGGAGACGTCGGCCCTTTCGTCCCCCAACACATCGCGGCGCCCGTTATTGGAGACAATTCAGCGTGCTGCTTAGAAATCGTCTCGGCGAAGCCGATGGCGATCACGCTCGCGTCGGATGTGTCCCGTGGCGACGGGATGGCTCCGCCGCCCGCGGCGTCCAGGTATCACACCCGATCGCGCTTCCTGCCCGTCGGGCTTACCCCCGAACAGGGCCTGCAGGTGCGGACGATCCTGGTCTCGCGCGCCATCACCGCAAAGTTCCCCCAGATCCACGAAATGGGCGGCGTGCGACCGGATCCGCTGCCCTGGCACCCGCTGGGATTGGCGATCGACGTGATGATCCCCAACCCGCAGAGCGCCGACGGCATCGCCCTGGGCGACGAGATCGTCGCGTACGTGATGCAGAACGCGCGGCGCTTCGGGATCCAGGACGCGATCTGGCGCGGCGTCTACTACACGCCGGGCGGAGCGCAGCCGAGCCGGCTCGGCCACTACGACCACGTCCACGTCACGACCACCGGCGGGGGCTACCCCAAGGGTGGGGAGATGTATCTGGCTGACTGACGGCCAGCGGCTAGGCTCGTCGCGTGCTGCTCTCCGATCGTGACCTCAGGGCCGAAATCACCGCCGGCCGGTTGGGCATCGACCCCTACGACGCCACCCTGGTGCAGCCATCGAGCATCGACGTCCGCCTGGACTGCATGTTCCGCGTCTTCAACAACACCCGCTACACCCACATCGATCCGGCCAAGCAGCAGGACGAGTTGACCACGCTGGTCGAACCCGTCGAGGGTGAGCCGTTCGTGTTGCACCCCGGCGAGTTCGTGCTCGGCTCCACGCTGGAGCTGTTCACCCTGCCCGAGGACCTGGCGGGCCGGCTGGAAGGCAAGTCGTCCCTGGGCCGGTTGGGCCTGCTGACCCACTCCACGGCCGGCTTCATCGACCCGGGCTTCAGCGGCCACATCACGCTGGAGCTGTCCAACGTCGCGAACCTGCCGATCACGCTGTGGCCGGGGATGAAGATCGGTCAGCTGTGCATCCTGCGGTTGACCAGCCCGGCCGAACACCCTTACGGCAGTTCGCAAGTTGGTTCCAAGTACCAGGGCCAGCGCGGACCCACGCCGTCGCGGTCCTATCAGAACTTCATAAGGTCTACATAGCTTCCGCGGGGAGCCCTCGCCCCCGTTCTGCGCGATACTTAGTTAGCCACGGTTTTTTTCCTCCGCCAGGCCGTGGTTCAACGCGCAATACCTTTGGAGGGGTTTGTCTTGGATATCGTGCTCGGGGTGTCGATGGCACCGGCATCGATCCAAATGGTCGTCCTCGAAGGCGAATACGCCGACGGCGCCACCGTAGAAGAGGACGTGTTCGACGTCGCCGCCGCCGACGAGGCGGCCACCGCGAGCGCGTCGGATCAGGTGCTCGCCGCCATCCTGGGCACCCAGGAGGGCGCGGCCGACGCCGGGCTGGAGGTGTCTTCGATCGGCGTGACGTGGACCGACCAGCTCGAGGCGGCGGCGTTGCACGACGCGCTGGCCGCCCATCGCATCGAGAACGTCATGTTGGTGTCGGCGTTTCTCGCCGCCACGGCCCTCGCCCAAAACGTCGGCGCCGCAATGGGTTACGAGCGCACCGCGGTGATGTTCGTGGAGCCCGACACCGCGACGCTGGCGGTGGTCGAGACCTCGGACGGGTCCATCCCCGACGTCTACAAGCAGCCCCTGTACGCCGACTCCTACGACCAGGCCGCCACGCAGCTCGGCGGCATGATCGGCGGCCTGGAGAAGCTGGCGGCCGCGCCGGACGGCGTGCTGGTGGTGGGGTCGGGCGTCGACATCGCCCCGCTGAAGCCGGCGCTGCAGACGGCGACCTCGCTCGCGGTGAGCGTCCCCGAGGAGCCGGAGACCGCGCTGGCCCGCGGCGCCGCGCTGGCGGCGGCCAACGCGCCCCTGTTCGCCTCCTCGACCGCCGCGCTGGCCTACGCGCAGGACCCCGGCACCGGCGTCGTCGACCAGCACTCGCTGCCCGAATACCTCTACGCGCCCTTCGGAATCGACGACGAGCTCGCCTACAGCGCGGTGCCCGACGAGGACGCCGATTCGCCGACCGTGGTCATCGAGAAGCTGTTCGTGCAAGAAGAGAGCCAGCCGCGGCGCCGGCCGGCCCTGCTGATCGGTAGCGGGTTGGCGGTCGCCGGGATCAGCGCGGTGTTGGCGCTGGAGATCGCGCTCGCCATCGGCATCCGCTCGACGGGCACCGTCGCGTTGCAGCCCACGCCGGGACAGCACCTCATCGTTCCGGCGCAGGAGGCGCCGGCGCCCGTCGAGGCGTCGGCCCCGGCGGCCAAGATCCACCTGCCGGAGCCGGTGGCGGCGCCCAAGCCGATGACCCCGCAGTTCGCCGCGCCCATGCCGGCGGCCCCGCCACCGCCCGCGGCGCCTCCGATTCCCGCGCCGGTGCCGGCGGCGCCGGTGGTGCCGGTTCCGGTGGTCGTTCCGCCGATCGCGCCGGTGATCCTGCCCCCGGTCCGCGTGCCCGTTCCCAACCCCGTGCTGACTCCGCCGGTGATCCAGGCGCCGCCGCACGTGTCGCCCCCGCCGGTGGTGGTGGTGCCCCAACCGCCCGTGCATGTCCCGGAGCCGCCGCAGTCCGGCGGCACCGGCCCGCAGTCGCCGCCGCACCAACCTCCGCCCGATTCGGGCACGGGCGGCTCGGGCGGTGGGCATGTGCCGGCGCCCGGTTCGGGTACGGGCGGGTCGAGTGGTGGGCATGTGCCGGCGCCCGGCTCCGGCGACGGCGGCGGCCTCGGCGGCGGGCACGTCCCGCCTCCTAGCTCTGGCCCCGGTGGGCTGGGCGGCGGCCACGTCCCGGCGCCCGGTTCGGGCACCGGCGGGTCGAGCGGTGGGCACATCCCGCCTCCCACTTCCGGCGACGGCGGCCTCGGCGGTGGGCACGTCCCTCCGCCTGGCTCCGGCCCCGGTGGGCTGGGCGGCGGGCACGTCCCGTCACCCGGTTCCGGCGGCGGTGCGCCCGGTGGCCCCGGCGGCCTGTTCGGCGGCGGACCGGGCGGCGGCAGCTTCGGTGGCGGCGGCGGTGGCGGCGGTCACAGTGGCGGAGGCGGTGGCAGCCACAAATAGCCGGTGAGGGCTACCCCGGCCGGTCGCCGCGCGGCGCACAAGGTCGCGAACACGCGTAAAATCGGATTACTAGGGGAAAAACACGGTGGGGACCCAGTGACCTCTGGCGATTTCGCGGGGTGCGGCGGCCACGTCCTCATCATCAGGACTAGCAAGCGAACCATGGAGGAGCTTTGGACACGGTACTTGGCGTGTCGATGGCGCCGACGGCCGTCCGAATGGTGCTGGTCGAAGGCCAGAATGGCGAAGGCGCCACCGTCGACGAAGACAACTTCGACGTCCCGCCCGAGGACGACGCCGCAACGCTCAGCGCGGCGAATCAGGTAGTTTCGGCGATCCTGGGCACGCGGGAGGGCGCAGCCGAGGGCGGCTACCAACTCGCCTCGACCGGGGTCACCTTCACCGACCCGATCGAGGCCGCCGCCCTGCGGGATGCGCTGGCGGCGCACAAGGTCGAGAACGTGATGTTGGTCTCGGCCTTCCTGGCCGCGGCCGCCCTGGCGCAGGCCGTCGGCAGCCAGACGAACTACGCTCAGACGGCGCTGCTCTACATCGAGCCCGACACCGCGACACTGGCCGTCGTCAACAGCGCCGACGGGTCGATCGTCGACGTTCAGCGGCAGCCCCTCCCGGCGGACGACGAGGCCGCGGTGGCCCAGCTGGCCACGATGGTTTCGCACGCCGAGACGCTGGAGACGCGGCCGGACGGTGTGTTCGTCGTCGGCTCGGGCATCGACATCCCGCTGATCAAGCCCGCGCTGGAGGCGGCGACATCGCTGCCGTTGTCGGCGCCCGAAGAGCCCGAGACCGCGCTGGCGCGGGGCGCTGCGCTCGCCTCCGCGAACGCGCCGCTCTTCTCGTCGTCCACCGCGGCGCTGGCCTACGCCCAGGACCCGGGCACCGGCGCCATCGCCCCATTCGGGATCACGCCCGGCTACTTCGACACCCCGGGGACGTTGAGCAGGGACGCGCTCGCCTACAGCGCGGTGCCCGACGACGCCGACGACCTGTACACCGGCGCGCACACCGGCGCGACCGCGCTCGTCGACGCCGGCGACCCCCAGCGCAGCTCGTTCCGGCTGGTGGGAAGCATCGTGGCCGGCGTCTTCGTCGTCGGCCTGGTGGCGCTGGTCGTCTCGCTGGCCATCGCCATCCGGCCCACGGCCAACGTCCAGCCCAACCCGAACCAGAACGTCGTCGTCGCTCCCAGCCGGCCCGCGGCCAGGTTCTCTTGCAGCAGCTTGCGCAGGCCGGGCTCGTAAAAGGGAATGTCACCGCCGGCAAGCTTGGCGACCTTGCCGGGGTCGATATCGACCCCGACGACCTCGTGTCCCAGTTCCGCCATTCCGACGGCGTGGGTGGC
>NZ_LZIZ01000135.1:0-14070 GCF_001666915.1 Mycobacterium sp. E3339
CCGGCAGCTTCGTCGAATACGGCGCACTGGCCATCGCGGCGCAACGCAGCCGGCGCTCGGAGGAGGACCTGATCGCCAACACCCCGGCCGACGGCCTGGTCGCCGGCCTGGCCACGATCGGCGCCGACCGCTTCGGGCGGGCCGCGGCCGAGGCCGTCGTCGTGTCCTATGACTACACCGTGCTGGCCGGCACGCAAGGCATGCGCAACCACGCCAAGACCGACCGGGCGTTCGACCTGGCCACCCGCAAAGGGCTGCCCGTGGTGCTGTTCGCCGAGGGCGGCGGTGGCCGGCCGGGCGACACCGACGTCGGCGGCGTTGCCGGGCTGGACGTGCCGACGTTCCGGATGCTGGCCGCGCTGAGCGGGCGGGTGCCGTTGATATCGATCGTCTCCGGCCGGTGCTTCGCCGGGAACGCCGCGCTGGCCGGGGTGTGCGACGTGATCATCGCGACCCCGGACGCCAACATCGGGATGGGTGGGCCCGCGATGATCGAGGGCGGCGGGCTCGGCGTGTACCCGCCGGAGGCCATCGGTCCGATCGGCGTGCAGCGACGCAACGGCGTGGTCGGCCTGGTCGCGCGCGACGAGGCGCACGCGGTATCGCTGGCCAAGCAGTATCTGTCGTATTTCCAGGGCGGCGTGGACGATTGGGCCGCGCCGGATCCGCGGCTGGCCCGGCATGTGGTGCCGGAGAACCGATTACGCGCCTACGACGTGCATCGGGCGATCGAGGCGATCGTCGACACCGGCTCGGTGCTTCAGTTGCGACCCGACTACGGCGTCGGCATCGTCACCGCCCTCGTCCGCGTCGAAGGGGCGGCGTACGGGCTGATCGCGAACAGCACCCACCACCTGGGCGGCGCCATCGACGCCGAGGCGGCCGACAAGGCCGGCGACTTCCTGGCCCTCTGCGAATCGTTTGGGCTGCCGGTCATTTCGCTGTGCGACACCCCGGGCTTCATGGTGGGCCCCGATGCGGAGGTCCAGGCGGCGGTCCGGCGGTTCGGGCGGATGTTCGTGCTGGGCGCGCGGTTGACCGTGCCGCTCGGAATGATCATCCTGCGCAAGGGATACGGGCTGGGCGCGATGGCGATGGCCGGCGGTTCCTTCCGCGCCCCGCAATTCACCGTCGCGTGGCCGACCGGCGAGATCGGCGGGATGGGGCTCGAGGGCGCGGTGCGCCTCGGGTTCAGCAAGGAGCTGGCCGCCGAGGGCGACCCCGTCAAACGCCAGGAACTGTTCGACAAGCTGGTGGCCGCGGCCTACCAGCACGGCAAGGCGCTGCGGGCCGCCACCACATTCGAACTCGACGACGTCATCGACCCCGCGGAATCCCGGGCCTGGATCACCAGGCTCCGGGAGGCCCGGAGCTGATCAGGCGTGGCCGGAACCGCAGCCGACGCCGGGCAGGCAACCCTGTCCGCCCGGAATGCCGCCGGGTCCCGCGTTTTGGCCGCCGGAGCCGCAGCCGACGCCCGGCACGCAGCCCTGACCGCCGGGACCGCCGCCGGGCCCGTTGAACTGGCCACCGGAGCCGCAGTTGCCGTTCGCGTCGCAACCGCCGCCGCCCGGGTCGTCCTTGAAGACGACGTGCGTGGGCGCCGCGGACGGCGCAGCCGCGACGACGTGGGAATCGGTCATGGCGATCGGCGCCACGGCGATCGCAGCGGCCGCCGCCCCGCCCACCATCAGTCTTTTCATGGGGGTTAATTTCACTGACATGCGCGTCGCATACCACGCACACACCCGCATAAACATCGGCAACCCCAGGCCACGCACCGCAACGGAAGGCGCACCACGATGACATCACTGGATCTGAGCGGCCGAACCGCGATCATCACCGGCGCCTCCCGCGGCATCGGGCTCGCGATCGCCCAGCAGCTCGCGGCCGCGGGGGCGAACGTGGTGCTCACCGCCCGCAAGCAGGAGGCCGCCGACGAGGCCGCCGCGCAGGTGGACGGCAACGCCCTGGGCGTCGGGGCGCACGCGGTCGACGAGGACGCCGCCCGGCGCTGCGTGGACCTCACGCTCGAACGTTTCGGCAGCGCGGACATCCTGATCAACAACGCCGGCACCAACCCGGCCTACGGCCCGCTGATCGACCAGGACCACGCCCGCTTCACCAAGATCTTCGACGTCAACCTCTGGGCGCCGCTGCTGTGGACCTCGCTCGTCGTCAAGTCGTGGATGGGCGAGCACGGCGGCGCGATCGTCAACACCGCCTCCATCGGCGGCCTGCACCAGTCGCCGGCCATGGGGATGTACAACGCCACCAAGGCCGCGCTGATCCACGCCACCAAGCAGCTGGCGCTGGAGCTCTCGCCCCGCGTCCGCGTCAACGCGATCGCCCCCGGCGTGGTGCGCACCCGGCTGGCCGAGGCGCTGTGGAAGGACCACGAGGACCCGCTCGCGTCCTCGATCGCGCTCGGGCGCATCGGCGAGCCCGCCGACGTCGCCGCGGCCGTGGCCTTCTTGGTTTCCGACGCCGCGAGCTGGATCACCGGTGAAACGATGGTCATCGACGGTGGCCTGCTGCTGGGCGCGGCGCAGGGCTTTCAAACGCGGCCGCAGGGCTAGCCATGAGCACCGAAGAGTGGTCGGTCGACCTCCAGGGGCGGGTGCAGGCGCTGCTGGACGAGCACGACCCGGCGGCCACCGACGCGCGCGAATTCCTTGGGGCGCAATACGATGCGGGGCTGGCCTGGGTGGATCTGCCGCGCGGCTTCGGCGGCCTTGACCTGCCGCGCAAGGCTCAGGAACTCGTCGACGCCCAGCTGTCCGCGGCGGGCGCGCCGGTGGGTGGCACCCCCAAGAACTTCATCGGCATGGGGATGGCGGCGCCCACCATCGCCGCGTTCGGCACCGACGAACAGAAGCGAAAGTTTCTGCGCCCCTTGTTCACTGGCGAGCAGGTGTACTGCCAGTTGTTCAGCGAACCCGGCGCGGGATCGGACCTGGCGGGGTTGGCAACCCGGGCGGTCCGCGACGGTGACGACTGGATTGTCAACGGGCAGAAGGTGTGGACGTCGATGGCGCAGCACGCGCAGATGGCCATCCTGGTCGCCCGCACCGACCCGACGGTGCCCAAACACTTTGGCCTGACGTACTTCCTGTGCGACATGACCCAGCCCGGCGTCGAGGTGCGTCCGCTGCGCCAGATCACCGGCGAGGCCGAATTCAACGAGGTGTTCCTCACCGAGGTCCGGGTGCCCGACGCGAACCGGCTCGGCCCGGTCGGCGGCGGCTGGCGGGTCGCGACCACCACGCTCAACAACGAGCGCGTCGCCATCGGCACCCGCGCCGGAACTCCGCGTGAGGGCGGCATGATCGGGAAGGTCACCAAGGCGTGGCGGGACAACCCCGCGCTGCGCGACCCCGCGCTGCACGACGAGCTGATGAAACTGTGGGTCGACGCGGAGGTGCTCCGGCTGGCCGGCGAACGGTTGCGGCAACAGGCCCAGGCCGGTCAGCCCGGGCCGGAAGGCGCGGGCATGAAGATCGCCTTCGCCAAGCTGGCGCAAGCCATTTCGGGTTTCGAGATCGAGCTGCACGGCGAGGCGGGTCTGCGGTACGACGACTGGACCATGCGCAGGACCGAGACCGTCGACCTGATCGGGCGCGAGCCCGGTTACCGCTACTTACGCGCGCGCGGCAATTCGATCGAGGGCGGCACCTCGGAAATCCTGCGCAACACCATCTCCGAACGCATCCTCGGCCTGCCCGGCGAGCACCGCGTCGACAAGGATGTCGCCTGGAAGGACCTGGATCGATGAGCGACCTGCTGTACTCCGATACCGAGGAGGCTTTGCGCGACAGCGTTCGGCACCTGTTCGCCGACCGTTGCCCGCCGGAAGCGGTGGCCCGCGCCTACGACGCCGAGCCACCAGACTTCTCGAACGTCTGGCGCACCCTGGCCGTCGAGCTGGGGGTGGCCGGCCTGCTGGTCCCGGAGTCGCTCGGCGGCGCGGGCGCCGGCGCTCGGGAGGTCGCGGTCGTCATGGAGGAGATCGGCCGGGCCGTCGCGCCGGTGCCGTACTTGTCCAGCGCGGTGCTGGCCACGGTCGCGCTGTTGGCCGCCGGCGACACCGAAACCGTCTCCGCGCTGGCGCGAGGTGAGCTGACCGCCGCCTTGGCGGTGCCGTTGTCGACCGGGCCCGGCGATCCGGTGCCCTCGGTGAGCGGCGGCTCCGACGGGCTGAGCGGGTCGGTCACCAGCGTCGCCGGCGCCGCGGGGGCCGACGTGCTGGTGGTGCCGGTCGCCGGCCCGGACGGGCTGGAGCTGCATACCGTCTCCCGGGCCGCCGCGGGTGTCCAGGTGTCGCCGCTGCTGGCCTTGGACATGACGAGACCCCTTGCGGACGTGAGCTTTTCGGCGGCCGACTCGTCGCGCGTCGGGCCGGCGGACGGCCCGATCGCCGAGGCCCTGCGCACCGGGGCGGCGCTGCTGGCGTCCGAGCAACTCGGAGTCGCCCAGTGGTGTTTCGCGACGACCCTGGATTATGCCAAGCAGCGCAAGCAGTTCGGCCGCGCGATCGGCTCGTACCAGGCGATCAAGCACCGGCTGGCCGATCTGTGGTTCGAGGTCAGCGCCGCGACCGCGGCGGCCCGCCACGCCGCCGACACGTGCGCCCGGGACGACGACGACGCGCCCGTCGCGGCGGCCCTCGCCCAGGCATATTGCAGCGGCGTCGCCGTGCACGCGGCCGAGGAGTGCGTCCAGCTACACGGTGGCATCGGCATGACGTGGGAGTATCCCGCCCACCTATACCTCAAGCGGGCCAAGAGCGACCAGTTGGCCTTCGGCACCGCATACCGTCACCGGGCCCGCCTGGCCGCGTTGGTGGGCCTGCCCCCCAGTTAGTTGCGCTCGCACTGATTTTTAGCGCGGAGCGGACGCCGGATGGGAAACTCTCTGTCGCGCAGCGACATTCGTCGGCGTGCGGGCATGTCGCCCCGACGTGCCCGTCACCGCACTCGCATTTCATGAGAATGTGTCGGTCCGCTCACGAATCCCGGAGGTGACGAGCATCGGAATGCGCGTGCTGCTGTCCACCCACGATTCGCGCGGGGCGGTCGAACCGCTCGCCGCGGTCGGGCTTCAGTTGCGGGCGCTCGGCGCGGAGGTTCGGGTATGCGCACCGCCGGACCGGGAATTCGCGGACTTGCTCGCCGATATCGGCCTGCCGCTGGTGCCATTCGGCGATTCGTGGCGCGCGATGGCGGCAAGCCTCACGCCCTCGGAGGACCAGTTGCGCCGGCACCTGGACGGGCTCGTCGCCGCGCAGTTCGACACCGTGGCCGCCGCGGCCGACGGATGCGACCTGCTGGTGGCGACCGGATTCCCGCCGGTCGCGGCGGGTGCGCGGTCGGTGGCCGAGCGGTTGGGCATCCCCTACGTGTACGTGAGCTACCAACCCACGATCCTGCCGTCGCCCCACCACCTGCCCCCCACCTATGCCGGCCAGCTGCCGGAGGGCCTGATCGACAACCGGGTGCTGTGGCGGACGGACGCGCAGCAGATGAACACGCTGTTCGGCGCGACACTCAACAGTCACCGCGCGAGGCTGGGCCTCCCGCCGCTGGACGACGTCCGCGACTATGCGCTCACCGAGCGTCCCTGGCTGGCGGTGGACCCGGTCCTGAGCCCGTGGCCGGAAAACAGCGGGCTTGACGTGATCCAGACCGGGGCGTGGCTGCTGGCCGACGAACGCCCCCTTCCGCCGGCGCTGTCGGCGTTCCTGGACGCCGGGCCGGCGCCGGTGTACGTGGGCTTCGGCAGCATGCCCATGCGTGCCGCCAAGGACCTTTCCCGGGCCGTCGTCGAGGCCGTGCGCGCGCACGGCCACCGCGCGATTCTTTACCGCGGCTGGTCCGGCCTGGCCCCGATAGACGACCGGGACGACTGCCTCGGTGTCGGCGAGCTGAACCATCGGGCGCTCTTCGCCCACGTCGCCGCCGTCGTGCACCACGGTGGCGCGGGCACCACGACCACGGCCGCGCGGGCCGGTGCGCCGCAGGTGTTGGTGCCCCAGGGCGCCGATCAGCCGTACTGGGCCGCCCGGGTGGCGGAGCTGGGCATCGGCAACGCGCATGACGGCCCGGCTCCGACGGCCGAGTCGCTGGCGGCCGCGCTCGAGCCGGTTTTGACGCCGCAGGCCCGCGGTCGGGCGAGCGCGGTGGCCGCGAGGATCCGCCCCGACGGTGCGAGCGTCGCCGCGACGCTGATGCTGGAGGGGTTAGGCACCTAAGGCCGAACCGAACACCTCGGTCATGGCCTGCCAGTGCCGCTCGGCCGCGGCGGGGTCATAGGGCGTGTTGTCCGGCACCGCGAACCCGTGGGCGGCCGGATACCACTCGATGGTGTGCTGCACGCCGGCCGCGGTCAGCGCCTTGTCGAGCTGCTCGGCGTGGTCGCGGGTGAAGGACGCGTCGTCCTTGGCGCCGCCGACGTAGACGGTGGCGGTTATCCGGTCCGCGAGCAGATGCGGGCTGTCCGCAGTGTCGGTCACCAGGCCGCCGCCGTGGAACGACGCTGCGGCGGCGACACGCTCCGGGACCCGGCCGGCGACCACCAGGGACGCGCGGCCGCCCATGCAGTAGCCGCACACGCCGAAGCGCTCCCCGCACACCTCCGGGCGGGTCGCGAGGTAGTCGAAGAACGCGGCGGCGTCGCCGGCCATCTTGTCCGGCGTGATGCTGCCGATCATGCCGAACAGGCGCCGGCGTTCCCGCTCGTCGCCGAAGACGGTGGCCATGTCGAACGGGGCCCAATCGCCGCTGCGGTAGTAGACGTCGGGAAGTAGCACGGCGTAACCGAATCCGGCCAGCTTGGCGGCCATCTGGTCGAAGGTGTCGCGCACCCCGCCGGCGTCGCAGTACATGACTACGCCCGGCCAGGGACCGGTTCCCTCGGGGGTGAACAGGCCGACGGGACACGTGCCATCGGCGGTGGTGACGTTGTCGGTGATTTTCGGCATGGCCTCCGTTCTACTCCGGAGGGCTGGACCGATTTTTTTGGCGTCGACCCGCCGCGCCCGGCTTCGCCGCGCTTGCGATCGCCGCGCAATTTTTTCAGGCGGCGACCCGCCGCGCCCGGCTTCGCCGCGCTTGCGATCGCCGCGCAATTTTTTCAGGCGGCGACCCGCCGCGCCCGGCTTCGCCGCGCTTGCGATCGCCGCGCAATTTTTTCAGGCGGCGACCCGCCGCGCCCGGCTTCGCCGCGCTTGCGATCGCCGCGCAATTTTTTCAGGCGGCGACCCGCCGCGCCCGGCTTCGCCGCGCTTGCGATCGCCGCGCAATTTTTTCAGGCGGCGACCCGCCGCGCCCGGCTTCGCCGCGCTTGCGATCGCCGCTAAGCTGGCCGCGTGCCGGTTCCCACGCCCTACGAGGACCTGCTGCGCGTGGTGCTCGAGCGGGGCACGGCCAAATCCGACCGCACCGGCACCGGCACCCGCAGCCTGTTCGGCCAGCAGATCCGCTACGACCTGTCGGCCGGCTTTCCGCTGCTCACCACCAAGAAGGTGCATCTGAAGTCGGTGGTCTACGAGTTGCTGTGGTTCCTGCGCGGCGACTCCAACGTCGCCTGGCTGCGCGAGCACGGCGTCACTATCTGGGACGAATGGGCCAGTGCCACAGGTGATCTCGGACCGATCTACGGCGTGCAGTGGCGGTCGTGGCCCACGCCGACGGGCGAGCACATCGACCAGATCAGCGCGGCGCTGGACTTGCTGCGCACCGACCCGGACTCGCGGCGCATCATCGTGTCGGCATGGAACGTCGGGGAGATCCCGCAGATGGCGCTGCCGCCGTGTCACGCGTTCTTCCAGTTCTACGTCGCCGACGGGCGGTTGAGCTGCCAGCTGTATCAGCGCAGCGCCGACCTGTTTCTCGGGGTGCCGTTCAACATCGCCAGCTACGCGCTGCTCACCCACATGATGGCCGCGCAGGCGGGGCTGTCGGTCGGCGAGTTCGTCTGGACGGGCGGCGATTGCCACATCTACGACAACCACGTCGAGCAGGTGCGGACCCAGCTTAGCCGCGAGCCGCGGCCGTACCCGGAACTGGTTCTGGCGCACAGGGATTCGATCTTCGACTACACGTACGACGACGTCGTCGTGAAGAACTACGACCCGCACCCGGCGATCAAAGCCCCCGTCGCGGTATGACCCGCGCCGACGACGACGCCAGCGACGCTGGGGTCAAGGAGTGGCGAGTATGACGCAGCTGGGGTTGATCTGGGCTCAGTCGACATCCGGCATCATCGGCCGCGGCGGCGACATTCCCTGGCGGGTGCCCGAGGACCTGGCCCGCTTCAAAGAGCTGACCTTCGGGCACACGGTGGTGATGGGCCGGCGCACGTGGGAGTCGTTGCCGACCAAGGTCCGGCCGTTGCCGGGTCGCACCAATGTCGTACTCTCGCGCCGGGGGGACTTCGTCGCCGACGGGGCGCAGGTCGTCAGTTCGCTCGAAGCGGCCCTCGGCGGTTGCGAGGGCGAGCCGCAGACCTGGGTGATCGGCGGTGAGCAGGTTTATCTGCTCGCCCTGCCGCACGCCACCCGGTGCGAGGTGACCGAGGTCGAAGTCGACCTTCGACGCGACGACGACGACGCGTTGGCCCCGGTGCTCGACGACAGCTGGCTGGGCGAGACGGGGGAGTGGCAGGTCAGCCGCACGGGGCTGCGGTACCGGCTGCACAGCTACCGTCGGGCATGAGCCGTCGGTCTCCGCGCCCGTGACATACTCGGACGCGGGGGTCGGTCTCGACAAAGACATCAATTGCCAGGAGGGGGAATTGGCAGTGATAACCGAACCCACGAAATCGTTCACTCGCATGTTCAGGGGTTATGACCCGACCGCGGTCGACGCCCACATCGAGATGCTGACTACCAAGCAGCAGCTGTTGCTCTCCGACGTGGAGAGCCTGCGGACCCGGTTGAAGGAAGCCGGCGACCAGACGGCCGCGCTGCGCAAGGAGGTCGCGGTCCTCACCGACACCTCACCCTCACCCCACGCGGTGCAGCGGCGGATGGCGCAGATGCTGCGCCGCGCGGTCGACGAGGTTGCCGAGATGCAGGCCGAGGCGCGGAGCGAGGCGGACGCGCTGATCGCGGCGACCGAGGCCGAAGTCGAGGCCGCGCAGCGAAAGCACGAACAGGAGTTGGCGGAGATGGCCGAGCAACGAAAAGCCATGGAAACCGATTACGAGGAAACCAAGAAGCAGCTGGAGGCCGAATTGGCCGAGAAGCGTGCCGAAACCGAGGCGGCGATCGACAAGGCCTGGCGCGACGCCCAGCGGGAGGCCGATCACTACCGCGAGCAGGCCCGCCGCGCCGCCGACGAGGCGATTCAGCAACGGATCAGCGTCCTCGAGCAGTTGATGGGCGTCTACCGCGACCTCGAGGCGGTCCCGGCCGCTCTCGAGTCGGCCTATCAGGAGCAGAAGAACGCGCCGGAGCCCAGCGTCGTGGTGCCGCTGGACCGGAAGGTCAGCACGGGATAGGCGGTTCAGGCCGGGCTCGCCGCGTCGCGGCCGGACCCTGTCGCACCCGGGCGGTATTCTCGGCGCCGTGCCCAGCCGGACCCTGTCCGCCGACCAAGCCCGGCGCATCGCCGTTGCGGCCCAAGGCTTTAGCGAGCCGCGGCCCGCCGGTCCGGTCACCCGCGCCCACTTGAAGCGGCTGATATCGAGAATCCAAGTGCTGCAACTGGATTCGGTGTCCGTTGCGGTGCGCGCCCATTACGCCCCGGTGTTCAGCAGGCTCGGTCCCTACGACCGCGACGTGCTGGATCGCGCGGCCTGGGGGCCGCGGTCGTCGCGGCTGCTGGCCGAGTACTGGGCTCACGAGGCCGCGCTGGTCGCCGTCGACGACTGGCCGCTGCTGCGCTGGCGGATGCGCCAGTACACCCATGGCCGGTGGGGCACCCACATCGTCAAGGCCAATCCCCAGCTCGCCGAGGACATCGTCGCGGCCGTCACCGAGCTCGGGCCCAGCACGGCCGGGCAGATCGAAGCGCACCTCGCCTCGAAATACGCCGCGCCACGCAGGAAGAAGGGCACGTGGTGGAACCGCAGCGACACCAAGTGGGTCGCCGAGGCGCTGTTCGCGGCGGGCGTGCTCACCACGGCCACCCGGGTGGGCTTCGCCCGCCACTACGACCTGGTGGAGCGGGTGCTGCCGGCGAGCGTGCTGGCGCGCGAGGTCGACGACGACGAGGCCGTCCGGGAGCTCACGCTACGCGCGGCCGGCGCGCTCGGCGTGGCCACCGAGGCGGACATCCGCGACTACTTCCGGCTGTCGGCCCAGCAGGTCAAGCCGGCGGTCGCGGACCTGGTGGCCGCGGGGGATATCGAACGGGTCGAGGTGGACGGCTGGCCCGCGCCGGCCTACCTGCGCACCGGCCGGGCAGTGCCGCGTTCCGACCGGGGCACCGCGCTGTTGTGTCCGTTCGACCCGCTGATCTTCTTTCGGCCGCGCGTCGAGCGGTTGTTCGGGTTTCATTACCGCATCGAGATCTACACCCCGGCGGCCAAGCGCCAATACGGCTACTACGTGTGGCCGCTGCTGATGGACGGGCGGCTGGTCGCGCGCGTCGACCTCAAGGCCGACCGGGCCGCCGACACGCTGCGCGTGATGGGCGCGTTCGGCGAGCCGGACACCCCGCGGCCGCGTGTGCTGCGGGCCCTGGCCGGTGAACTGCGGTCCATGGCCGCATGGCTGGACCTGGGCGGGTTCAGCGTCGCCACCCGGGGCGACCTGGCCGCCGACCTGAGGGCGGTGATCTGATGCGGGCGACGGACAAGGACCTCAAGGACACGCTGTGGAGGGCGGCCAACAAGCTGCGCGGCGCCCTGTCGGCCAGCCAATACAAGGACGCCATCCTCGGGCTGGTGTTCCTCAAGCACACCTGCGCCGCGCAGTGGGAAGCGTTGGCGCACAACGCGCAACGCCCGGATATCGGCCGGCTCGTCGACGACGCGATGGAGGCCGCGGCGCTGCCCCGGCTGTACGACGGCCTCGACCAACGCCGCCTCGGGGAGCTGCTGCGCCTGCTCGACGCCGCGCCACTCGGTGAACGAGGACGCGCGCGGGACCTGATGGGCGAGGTGTACGAGTACTTCCTGGGCAACTTCGCGCGCGCGGAAGGGCGGCGGGGCGGCGAATTCTTCACCCCGCCCAGCGTGGTCCGGGTGATCGTCGAGCTGCTGGAACCCTCGGGCGGGCGGGTCTATGACCCGTGCTGCGGCTCGGGCGGGATGTTCGTGCAGACCGAGCGGTTCATCGCCGAACACGACGGCGATCCCGCGCGGGTCACGATTTTCGGACAGGAAAGCGTCGAGCAGACCTGGCGGATGGCGAAGATGAACCTCGCCGTGCACGGCATCGACGACACGGGCCTGGGTGCGCGCTGGGGCGACACGTTCGTCGAGGACCAACACGCCGGCGTGCAGATGGATTACGTGCTGGCCAATCCGCCCTTCAACATCAAGGATTGGGCCCGCGACAAGAACGACCCGCGCTGGCGCTTCGGTGTCCCGCCCGCCGGCAACGCCAACTACGCGTGGCTTCAGCACATCCTGTCCAAGCTGGCCCCCGGCGGCAAGGCCGGTGTGGTGATGGCGAACGGTTCGATGTCGTCGAACACCCTGGGGGAGGGCGACATTCGCGCGCGAATCGTCGACGCCGACCTGGTGTCGTGCATGGTGGCGCTGCCCGCGCAGCTGTTTCGCTCCACGTCGATCCCGGTGTGTCTGTGGTTCTTCGACACCGACAAGGGCCACCGGTCCGGCCAGGTGCTGTTCATCGACGCCCGTGAGCTCGGCTACCTGGTCGATCGCGGCGAACGGGCGCTGACGCACGAGGAGGTGCGGCGCATCGCCGACGCCTACCGCGCGTGGCGCGGATCGGGCTCTACGACCGCGAAAGACCCTGAATATAACGATGTTCCGGGGTTCTGCGGCTCCGCGTCGATCGGCGAGATCGCCGCGGCCGGCTACACCCTGACGCCGGGACATTACGTCGGCACGCCCGCCGCCGCGGACGACGGCGAACCGGTCGATCAGAAGATCACCCGCCTGACCGGTGAGCTGCTGACCGCGCTCGACGAATCCGCGCGCCTGGAAAGCGTTGTGCGCCAACAACTGGAGCGCCTGCGGTGAAAACCACGCTGGGTGAGCACCTGCTCTTCAGCACCGGCGCGCCGCGGCGAGCGCCCGGCGGGCAATTCCGCGTCTACGGCGCCAACGGGGCCATCGGGTATGCCACCGAACACAACGCGACGGGCCCGCTGATCGTGCTCGGGCGCGTCGGCTCGCAGTGCGGCACCCTGCGGTACTGCGAATCCGACGTCTGGGTCACCGAAAACGCACTGGTCTGCCGGGCCAAGGACGCACGGGACACGCGGTACTGGTACTACGCGATGCAAACCTGCCGGCTGGGCGATCACCGATCCGGATCGGGACAGCCGCTGCTCAACCAGCGGATCCTGCGCGACGTGGCGGTGCGCAGCGTGGCGGCCCCGCAGCGGGCAGCGATCGCCGAATTGCTCGGCGCCCTCGACGACAAGGTGTCCGCCAACGAGCGGGTGATCGCGGCCGCCGAGAGCCTGATGGTGGCTATCGCGGGGTCGGCCCCCGGGCGCGTGCCGCTGGGCCGCCTTGCGAGCCGGTCGTCGGCGTTCGTCACCGTGGCCGAATTCGACGAGGTGGTCGCGCACTTCAGCCTGCCGGCCTTCGACGACGGGGCGAATCCCCGCGTCGTGAGCGCCGCGTCCATCAGGAGCGGCAAGTACCTCCTCTCGGTGCCCTGCGTCTTGTTCGCGAAGCTGAATCCGCGAATCCCGCGCATCTGGAACGTGGCCGTCCTGCCGCCGGAAATGGCCGTGGCCAGCACCGAGTTCGTCGTCCTGACGCCCACCGGCGTCGACGCCTCGGCCCTGTGGTCCGCCGTGCGCCAACCGCACGTCTCCGACCGGCTGCGGCGGCGGGCGGCCGGCACGTCGGGCAGCCATCAGCGGATCCGGCCGGGCGATCTGCTGGACGTCCGGGTCCCCGACGTCCGGCGCCTGCCGGCCGCGGCCCGGCAAACGATCACCGGCCTGGGGGCGCTGTGCCATGCCCGTCGCGCCGAGAGCGCGCGGTTGGCCGCGTTCCGCGACGCGCTGCTGCCACCGCTGATATCGGGTGAACTCCGCCTTCGGCCAGCGCGTTAAGGTGAGCGCCGTGGCCGAGACCGCGCCGCTGCGCGTGCAGCTGATCGCCAAGACCGAGTTCCTGGCGCCGCCGGACGTGCCCTGGACCACCGACGCAGACGGCGGGCCGGCGCTGGTGGAGTTCGCCGGCCGGGCCTGCTATCAAAGCTGGTCCAAACCCAATCCCAAGACGGCGACCAATGCCGGCTACCTCAAGCACATCATCGACGTGGGTCATTTCTCGGTGCTCGAACACGCGAACGTGTCGTTCTACATCACCGGCATCTCCCGGTCGCTCACCCACGAGCTGATCCGGCACCGGCATTTCTCCTTCTCCCAGCTGTCGCAGCGCTACGTGCCGGAGGGCGAGTCGCACGTCGTGGTGCCGCCGGGCATGGAAGACGACCCCGAGTTGCGACGGATCCTGACCGATGCCGCCGACGCCAGCCGGGCCACCTACGCCGAGCTGTTGGCCAGGCTGGAGGCCAAATTCGCCGACCAGCCCAACGCCATTTTGCGGCGCAAGCAGGCGCGTCAGGCCGCGCGGGCCGTGCTGCCGAACGCGACCGAGACCCGCATCGTCGTGACGGGCAATTACCGCGCCTGGCGGCACTTCATCGCCATGCGCGCCAGCGAGCACGCCGACGTGGAAATCCGGCGGCTGGCCATCGAGTGCCTGCGCCAGCTCTGGAACGCCGCGCCGGCGGTGTTCGCCGACTTCGAGATCTCGACGCTGGCCGACGGGACCGAGGTCGCGACCAGCCCGCTGGCGACCGAGGCCTGATTCCCGGCGGCCGTGGCAGGCCCGCGCCGTTACTAAAGACCTTGCCGCCGCCAGGTAACCTAAAGACCGTGAGCACCGTCGGATTCGACGCCCCGG
>NZ_LZIZ01000136.1:0-924 GCF_001666915.1 Mycobacterium sp. E3339
CGCCGCAGCACCAGGCGACGATCGACGCGCTCAAGAAGCTCGACTTCGCCGACAGCACGGCGACCGGGCAGGCCATCTTCACCGCCCTGCACGCGGTCAGCGCCACCGCCATCACCGGTGGCGACACGCCGCCGCCGGCCCGCATCGTGCTGCTGTCCGACGGCAAGGAGAACAAGCCGTCCAACCCCAGCGACCCGCACGACGGGGCCTACACCGCGGCGCGGCTGGCCCGCGACGAGGGCGTGCAGATCTCGACGATTTCGTTCGGCACGCCGTACGGCACCGTCGAGTACGAGGGCGCCACCATCCCGGTTCCCGTCGACGATCAGACGCTGAAGAAGATCTGCGAGATCACCGACGGCCAGTCGTTCCACGCCGACAGCCTGGAGTCGCTGAAGGACGTCTACGCGACTCTGCAGCGCCAGATCGGCTACGAAACCGTCAAGGGCGACGCCAGCCTGGCCTGGATGCTGCTGGGGGCCGTCGCGATGGCCGGCGCCGTCCTGGCCGGCCTGTTCCTGAACCGCCGGCTGCCCTCCTGAGCGATCAGACCGGCAGTCGCCGGTTGATCAGCAGCGCCAGCGCCGTCGCGATCAGGGCGGTGAGCACGCCCAGGCGCAACCACCCGGCACTGCCGGGACCCGGCACGGTGCGGTAGCCGATGTCCTTCTCGATGGCGTTGTAGCTCTTGGACAGCTCGTCGACGGTGCCGGCGGTGTAGGACTGCCCGCCGGAGAGCTTGGCGATCATCTTCATCTGGTCCGTCGAGACCGGCACCGCGACCCGCTGCCCGTCCATCTCGATCTCGCCGGTCTTGGTGCCGAACGAGATCGTCGAGATGGGCACCCCCTCGTCGCGGGCCAGCCGCGCCGCGGTGTAGGCCCCGTCGTGCGGGTCGCTGGGGTTGGACGGCTTGTTCTCCTT
>NZ_LZIZ01000137.1:0-545 GCF_001666915.1 Mycobacterium sp. E3339
GCATAGACGGTGGTTTCGGTGGGCCCGTACCCGTTGAGCATCACCCGCCCGGGCGCCCACCGCTCGATCACCTCCGGTGGGCACGCCTCCCCCGCGGCCATCAGGGTCATCGGTGGCAGGTCGTGTGGGGGCAGGGCGGCCAGCGCCGAGGGGGTGTGGCTGAACACGCTGATGTGTTCGGTTCGCAGCAGGGTGTGCAGCTCCTCGGGGGAGCGGGTGATGTCGTCGGGCACCACCACCAGCCGGCCGCCGTGGAGCAGGGCACCCCAGATCTCCCACACCGAGAAGTCGAACGCATAGGAGTGGCATTGGGTCCACACCTGTTCGCGGTCCAGGTCGATGCCCACATCCAGGGTGTCGAACAGGCGGGTGATGTTGTGGTGGGTGACCGCCACCCCTTTGGGCACCCCGGTGGTGCCCGAGGTGTAGATAATGTGGGCCACCTGCTCGGGCCCCGGATCGGGCAGGGCGGTGGCCGGCCGGGTGTCGATGGCGGGGTCGGCGACATCCAGCACGGTGAGGTCGTGCCCGTCCAGCCGCCGGCG